>NZ_JBEXYN010000031.1:0-104757 GCF_040630935.1 Streptomyces sp. NPDC005722 | reverse complement strand
AGTCGATCGACCCGATCAGCTCACCCGTCCGCGTCAGCGTCGACGTCCCCGAAGCCTGCGCGATCCCGAAATCCGTCAGCACCACCCGGCCCGACCCCGCCAGCAGCACGTTGCCCGGCTTCACGTCCCGGTGCAGCACCCCCGCCGCATGCGCCGCCCGCAACGCCGCCACCATCGCCCGCCCGATCCGCGCGGCCTCCCCCGGCACCACCGGACCCCGCTCCTTCAGCACGTCCCCGAGCGTCGTCGACGGCACGTACTCCATCACGATCACCGGCAGACCCTCGTCGTCCACCACGTCGTGCACCACCACCACGTTGGGATGACTGATCCGCGCCGCACTGCGCGCCTCCCGCCGGGTCCGCTCGAACAGCGTCTCCAGCTCGTCCTCGTGCAGGTGCGGCTGCGGCGGGTGCAGGCGCTTCACCGCCACCGCGCGTCCCAGCAGCTCGTCCTCGGCCCGCCAGACCGTGCCCATCCCGCCACGGCCGATCCGCTCCACCAGCCGGTACCTGCCGGCCACCAGGCGTCCGAGGTCGGACATCGCGCGATACTCCTAGGTCATCCGTGGTCGGGGCCGGTCGCCGGGCCGGGCTCAGGACAGGGCGACGACCCGCGCCCGGACCGGGCCGGCGTCGAAGCGCAGAACGATGTCGTAGAGGTAGGTGTCGCCGGCCCGCGGCCCCAGGGCCGTCCGGGCCCCGGGCCGCAGGAGGCCGGAGACCGTCTCGTGCCGCTCGCCCGGCGCCGAGCCGCTGATGGTGACGAGCCGCAGGGACGCGCGGCCGGTGTTCTCCAGGGTGACGGTGCGGGTTCGCGGGCAGGGGCCGGCCGAGGTGCCCTCGGGGCACCGGAAGCGCACGTCCCCGAGTTCGCCCAGCCCGCAGGAGACCTCGGTGGCGTAAGCGATGCCCGACGAGCAGACGGCGCCGACCCGCAGACCCGCCGCGGAGGCGGCGCCCCCCACCGCCCCGTGCGCGTCGGAACCCCTCGGCTGCCCGACGACGAACACGCCGAGTCCGGCGGTGGCGAGTACGGCGGATACGAGTGCTTTCCGCACCGGGTGCTCCAAAGGGCGGGTGAGTCGCGCAGGGCGCCGGACGGACGGCGGCACGCGGATCGACGACGGACCGGGGAACGGCGCGGCGGCTCAAAGGCAACAACGCTTCCCCGGGAAGAGCACGTCACTTCCGATGACCCGCACCGCCATGACCCGCACCGCCCCGCTGTTCGCGGTCGACCGTTCCCACGGAATGGCGCATGAACTGGGCTTCGGCGACGGCCGGGCGCCGCAATTCGCCGACGGACACGCTTTCGTCCACGGAGTGGATCCGTGCCCCGGGTCCGCGGAATCCGATGGCGGCGGCCTTGTGGCATTCCTCGGAGGGCGCGAGGGCCGGGTCCGCGACCGACCTGAACGCGACGGGCTCCGCGAGTTCCTCCCGTGCCGCCGGGATCAGCGACGCGACGGTGCCGGCGAGGGGATCGGTGGACAACGGGGGAACTCCTTGGCGTACGCGGAAGAAGGCGCCGATCGCCGCGGGAGGGGAAACGCCTCACCGTCACGGGAATGCGACAGCGGTCCCCTCGACCCTATGCGGGCCCGGAGGGACCGGAATAGAAGGTGCGCGCCGGCTTCGGCGGCGCCCGGACCTCCGGAACGCAGGGAGAAGGCCCGCAACGCAGCGTGTCCCCCCGGAGCGGAGCGCTTCGGGGGGACACGCGGGGGACGACGGCCGGATCAGGCCGGCGGCCTCAGGTCAGCTGCAGCCGCTGGTGGAGCCGCAGCCCTCGCAGAGGTAGCAGCTGCCCGCGCGGCGCATCTTGGTGCCGCAGGAGAAGCAGAGCGGGGCGTCGGCGTTCAGGCCGAGCTGGATCTCCAGCAGCTCCGTCGAGTTGTGCGCGGTCTTCGGGGCCGGGGCCACCGCGACCGCCTCGGCCTCGGGCACGACGGTGGCCGCCGGCTTGGGCGCCTCGGTCTGGCGCGGGGCGGACTGCGCCAGACCCTCGACGTCGACCTCCTCGGCGGCGGGCTCGTAGGAACCCGTGTCCAGGTGGCGCTGGCGCTCCTCGGCGGAGTGGATGCCGAGGGCGGAACGGGTCTCGAAGGGCAGGAAGTCCAGCGCCAGGCGGCGGAAAATGTAGTCGACGATCGACTGGGCCATCCGCACGTCCGGGTCGTCCGTGAGGCCGGCCGGCTCGAAGCGCATGTTGGTGAACTTCGAGACGTAGGTCTCCAGCGGCACGCCGTACTGCAGGCCCACCGAGACGGCGATGGAGAAGGCGTCCATCATGCCCGCGAGGGTCGAACCCTGCTTGGACATCTTCAGGAAGACCTCGCCGAGACCGTCGTCCGGGTAGGAGTTGGCGGTCATGTACCCCTCGGCGCCGCCCACCGTGAAGGAGGTGGTGATCCCCGGGCGGCCCTTGGGGAGCCGGCGGCGGACCGGGCGGTACTCGACGACCTTCTCGACCGCGGCGGGGGCGGCGGCCGGCGTCGCCTCGGCCTTCTTCTCGCCCGCCTTCGTCTTGGCGGAGAGCGGCTGGCCGACCTTGCAGTTGTCGCGGTAGATCGCGAGCGCCTTCAGGCCGAGCTTCCAGCCCTCGTAGTAGATCTCCTCGATCTCCTCGACGGTCGCCGACTCCGGCATGTTGACCGTCTTGGAGATGGCGCCGGACAGGAACGGCTGGGTCGCGGCCATCATCCGGACGTGGCCCATCGGCGCGATGGAGCGCTCGCCCATGGCGCAGTCGAAGACCTCGTAGTGCTCGGGCTTCAGGCCGGGCGCGTCGAGGACGCTGCCGTGCTCGGAGATGTGGGCGACGACCGCCTCGATCTGCTCCTGCTGGTAGCCGAGACGGTGCAGGGCCTGCGGGACCGTGTTGTTCACGATCTGCATGGAGCCGCCGCCGACCAGCTTCTTGAACTTGACCAGGGCGAGGTCCGGCTCGATGCCGGTGGTGTCGCAGTCCATCATCAGGCCGATGGTGCCGGTCGGCGCCAGCAGGGAGGCCTGCGCGTTGCGGAATCCGTTCTTCTCGCCGAGGTGCAGGACGTCCTGCCAGGCCTCGGTGGCCGCGGCCCACACGGGGGTGTCCAGGTCGTCCATCCGCGTGGCGACCGCGTTGGCGTCGGAGTGCTGCTTCATGACGCGCTTGTGGGCGGTGGCGTTGCGGGCGTAGCCGTCGTACGGGCCGACGACCGCGGCGAGCTCCGCGGAACGCTTGTAGGAGGTGCCGGTCATCAGGGAGGTGATGGCACCGGCGAGCGCGCGGCCGCCCTCGGAGTCGTAGGCGTGGCCGGTCGCCATGAGCAGCGCGCCGAGGTTGGCGTAGCCGATGCCCAGCTGGCGGAAGGCGCGGGTGGTCTCGCCGATCTTCTGCGTCGGGAAGTCCGCGAAGGAGATGGAGATGTCCATCGCGGTGATGACGAGCTCGACGGTCTTGGCGAAGCGCACGGCGTCGAAGCGCTGGCTGCCCTTGCCGTCGTCGTCGAGGAACTTCATCAGGTTGAGCGAGGCGAGGTTGCAGGACGAGTTGTCCAGGTGCATGTACTCGCTGCAGGGGTTGGACGCGGTGATGCGGCCGGTCTCCGGCGTGGTGTGCCAGTGGTTGATGACGTCGTCGTACTGGATGCCGGGGTCGGCGCAGGCCCAGGCGGCCTCGGCCAGCCTGCGGAAGAGGGCCTTGGCGTCGACCTCCTCGATGACCTCGCCGGTCATCCGGGCGCGCAGGCCGAACTTCTCGCCGTTCTCGTACGCCTTCATGAACTCTTCGTTCACGCGGACGGAGTTGTTGGCGTTCTGGTACTGGACGGACGTGATGTCGTCGCCGCCCAGGTCCATGTCGAAGCCCGCGTCGCGCAGGGCGCGGATCTTCTCCTCCTCCTTCACCTTGGTCTCGATGAAGGCCTCGACGTCCGGGTGGTCGACGTCCAGGACGACCATCTTGGCCGCGCGGCGGGTGGCGCCGCCGGACTTGATGGTGCCGGCGGAGGCGTCGGCGCCGCGCATGAAGGAGACCGGGCCGGAGGCGTTGCCGCCGGAGGAGAGCAGCTCCTTGGAGGAGCGGATGCGGGAGAGGTTCAGGCCCGCGCCGGAACCGCCCTTGAAGATCATCCCCTCTTCCTTGTACCAGTCGAGGATGGACTCCATGGAGTCGTCGACCGAGAGGATGAAGCACGCCGAGACCTGCTGCGGCTGGGCGGTGCCGACGTTGAACCAGACCGGGGAGTTGAAGCTGAAGACCTGGTGGAGCAGGGCCCAGGTGAGCTCGTGCTCGAAGATCTCCGCGTCGGCGGCCGACGCGAAGTAGCCGTGGTCCTCGCCGCCCTTGCGGTACGTCGTCACGACGCGGTCGATGAGCTGCCGGAGGCTGCTCTCGCGCTGCGGGGAGCCGACGGCGCCGCGGAAGTACTTGCTGGTGACGATGTTGACCGCGTTCACCGACCAGAAGTCGGGGAACTCCACGCCGCGCTGCTCGAAGTTGATCGAGCCGTCGCGCCAGTTGGTCATGACGACGTCACGGCGTTCCCAGACCACCTCGTCGTAGGGGTGCGTCCCCGGGGTGGTGTGGATGCGCTCGATGCGCAGGCCCTTGGCGGCCGGGGCCGCCGCGGCCGCCTTGCCGGCCTTGGCTCGGGAACCCCGTGCCGGGCCGCTCGTCGTCTCTGTCATGTGCCGCCTCCCATTACAGGCATTACAGGTAAAACGCCCTGAAGCGCCGCGGTCTTCCCGCGTCGATGTGTCTCACGGCCGGTGCACCCCCAGGTGCCCGGCAAGTCCGGTGCCGGTGCGCCGCCGCTATTCCGCGGCGAGGGCGGCGGTGGGGACGGCTCCGTCCCGGCCCCGCCCTCCGGTGTCGCCCGGCGGCCCCTGGTCGCGCAGCTCCGCGATCGCCGCCTCGAAGTCCTCGAGCGAGTCGAAGGCCCGGTAGACCGAGGCGAACCGCAGGTAGGCGACCAGGTCCAGGTCCTTCAGCGGGCCGAGTATGGCCAGTCCGACGTCGTGGGTCGACAGCTCGGCGCTGCCCGTGGCGCGGACCGCCTCCTCGACGCGCTGCCCGAGCTGGGCGAGGGCGTCCTCGGTGACGGGCCGGCCCTGGCAGGCCTTGCGGACCCCGGCGATGACCTTGTTCCGGCTGAAGGGTTCGGTGACCCCGCTGCGCTTGATCACCATCAGCGAGGCCGTCTCCACGGTGGTGAACCGGCGGCCGCAGTCGGGGCACTGCCGGCGACGGCGGATCGAGGTGCCGTCGTCGGTGGTCCGGCTGTCGACGACGCGGCTGTCGGGGTGTCGGCAGAAGGGGCAGTGCATCGTTTCCCTCTCCCTCCCTCACCCACGGTGAGCGCACGACTTCTGAGCCCGAAGGGCCGGTGACGGCCCCGCGAAGCAGCCACAAGCATAGGCGATCCAGGAGGGCTTGATGACCCGGGGACCACTACTTGTGGGGGCTGCACTCCATCCAACCACTAGATCTGGTGCCGTGGTGGCCAAATGCGCCCATCGCACGGACCGCGTGTCGCGGCCCGCCGACGGGACGGGAGCCTACGCGACGCGGCGCCTCCCGGGGGAGCCGGGGCGCGAGTGACACACTGGGTGTACGGATCGTCACGGCTCGCGCATCATGGAGACGGGCGAGGGGAACGGGGGCGGCACCGCAATACCCGCCCGGGGAAACGGCGTTCGGATCTCGAATGCACGGTGAATTCGAATTTATATTCGATCAATACCATCTACACCTTGCTCGCGTCAGTAGATCTGTGCAAATTCACTCGAACGTGTGTTTGGCGCAACCTTTCGAAAGCAACTACCGTTGTCCTACTAGGGAGAACATCTCGAGAGGGGCCGCCGTGACCACCACCGCCGACAGCGCCGCATTGACCGCCCATGACCGCCCCCAGGACCGGGTACGCCCGATGGAAGCGATGAACGACGAGACGCCAAAGCCCGCGCGAGCGCTACCCGGACGACCTCCAGGAATCCGGGCGGACAGCTCCGGACTCACCGACCGCCAAAGGCGCGTCATCGAGGTGATCCGGGATTCCGTCCAGCGGCGCGGATACCCGCCGTCCATGCGTGAGATCGGTCAGGCCGTCGGGCTGTCGAGCACGTCGTCGGTCGCCCATCAGCTCATGGCCCTGGAGCGCAAGGGATTCCTCCGGCGCGACCCGCACCGGCCCCGCGCGTACGAGGTGCGCGCCTCGGACTCCGCGCAGGCACAGCCCACGGACACCGCGGGCAAGCCCTCCGCGTCGTACGTGCCCCTGGTGGGCCGGATCGCCGCCGGTGGCCCCATCCTCGCCGAGGAGTCCGTGGAGGACGTGTTCCCGCTCCCCCGCCAGCTGGTGGGCGACGGCGAGCTGTTCGTCCTCAAGGTCGTCGGCGACTCGATGATCGAGGCCGCCATCTGTGACGGCGACTGGGTGACCGTGCGCCGTCAGCCGGTCGCGGAGAACGGCGACATCGTCGCGGCGATGATCGAGGGAGAGGCCACGGTCAAGCGCTTCAAGCGCGAGGACGGGCACGTGTGGCTGATGCCGCACAACGCCGCGTACCAGCCCATCCCCGGTGACGAGGCGACCATCCTCGGCAAGGTCGTGGCGGTGCTGCGCCGGGTCTGAGCCTAGGACCCGCCCGTGACCGGGCCCCGGGACCTCTGCGCCGGTTCCGGGGCCCTGTTGTGTTCCGGGGAGCGTCTGCCGGGGGTGTGTTCCGGTGGTGTGTTCCGGGGGCCTGTCCTCGGGACGGCCCGTGCCCGGTGGTGTCACTCGGCCGCCGAGGCGGCCGCGTCGATGGCGGCCAGCGAGCGGCGGACCTGGTTGCGGTCGGTCGTCTGCCAGAAGTCCGGCATGGAGGCCTTGATGAAGCTGCCGTAGCGCGCGGTGACCAGCCGGGGGTCGAGGACCGCGACGACCCCGCGGTCACCGGAGGCGCGCACCAGGCGGCCGGCACCCTGCGCCATCAGCAGCGCCGCGTGCGTGGCCGCGACCGCCATGAAGCCGTTGCCGCCCTTCTCCTCCACCGCCTTCTGGCGTGCGCTCATCAGCGGGTCGTCCGGCCGGGGGAACGGGATCCGGTCCATGACCACCAACTGGCAGTTCGGCCCAGGCACGTCCACGCCCTGCCAGAGCGAGAGGGTGCCGAACAGGCAGGTCCGGGCGTCCGCGGCGAAGCGTCGGATCAGCTCGCCGAGGGTCTCCTCGCCCTGCAGCAGGATCGGGTGGTCGATCCGGCCGCGCAGCGTCTCGGCGGCGGACTGGGCCGCACGCATGGACGAGAACAGCCCGAGCGTGCGACCGCCGGCGGCCTCGATCAGCTCGGCGAGCTCGTCCAGCATGTCCTCCCGGCCGCTGTCCCGGCCGGGCTGCGACAGGTGGCGGGCGACGTAGAGGATGCCCTGCTTGGGGTAGTCGAACGGCGAGCCGACGTCGAGGCCCTTCCATTCGGGCGGCTCCTCCTCCCCCTCCTTGGCCACGGTGCCCTCCGGGGCCAGCCCGAGCGAGGCCGCGACCCCGTTGAAGCCGGCGCCGAGCCGGAGCGTGGCGGAGGTCAGGACGACGGAGCGCTCGGTGAACAGCTTCTCCCGCAGCAGGCCGGAGACGCTGAGCGGAGCGACCCTCAGCGAGGCGCCGAAGCGGTCGTGGCGCTCGTACCAGACGACGTCGTACTCGGAGCCCTCGACGATGCGCTCGGCGACCTCGTGGACGTTCTCGGTGGCGGCCAGCGCCATCTTCCGGACGGCGTCCTCGTCCTGCACCGAGCGGTCACGGGTCTCGCCGAGCGAGGTGATGACCTGGCGGCAGGCGTCGCGCAGCGCCATCAGGGCGTAGCGCAGATCCTCGGGCAGCTCTTCGAGGCGCCCGGGGAGGGCGAGTTCCATCAGCCGTTCGAAGCCCTCCGACGCGCTCATCAGGGCGTCGGCGGCCTTCTCGTTGACCAGCTTGGACGCGAGCTTCACCGTGCGGTTGACCCGGCCGGGGGTGAGCTCGCCGGTGGCGACGCCGGTGACGCGCGAGACCAGTTCGTGGGCCTCGTCGACCACGAGCACCTCGTGGGAGGGCAGGACGGGCGCGCCCTCCAGGGCGTCGATGGCCAGCAGCGCGTGGTTGGTGACGACGACGTCGGCGAGCTTGGCGCGCTCGCGCGCCGCCTCCGCGAAGCACTCGGCGCCGTAGGCGCAGCGCGAGGCGCCCAGGCACTCCCGGGAGGTCACCGAGATCTGCTGCCATGCGCGGTCGGAGACGCCGGGGGTCAGGTCGTCGCGGTCGCCGCTCTCCGTCTCGTCCGACCAGTCGCGCAGCCGCAACAGGTCCTGGCCGAGCTTGCTGGTGGGGGCGGCGGCCTCGAACTGGTCGAAGAGCCCGTCGCCCTCGTCCTGCGGCACGCCCTCGTGGAGCCGGTGCAGGCACAGGTAGTTGGAGCGGCCCTTGAGCATCGCGAACTGCGGCTCGCGGCGCAGCAGGGGATGCAGCGCGGTGACGGTGCGCGGCAGGTCGCGTTCGACGAGCTGGCGCTGCAGGGCCAGGGTCGCCGTGGCGACCACCACGCGCTCGCCGTGGGCCAGTGCGGGCACCAGGTAGCCGAGCGACTTGCCGGTTCCGGTGCCGGCCTGGACGAGCAGGTGGGAGCCGTTGTCGACGGCTTCGGCGACGGCTTCGGCCATGGCGACCTGGCCGGGCCGCTCCACCCCGCCGACCGCGCTGACGGCGGCGTGGAGGAGGTCGGTGAGGGCGGGCTTCGCGGGCTGTGTCATAGGGGGTCCAGCCTACGGGGCGGCACCGACAGCGCGGTCGCCGCCGGACGTCCGCCGGTCCCCCCGCGGGACCGGCGGGTCACAGGAGGTGACGCAGCGCGCGGTCGCGGACGAGCAGCGCGGCCCGTTTGCCGGGCAGCTCGACCTCCGCCGAGAAGCGGAAGCCCGCTGTGAGGAAGGCGGCGACGGACGGGGTGTTGCGCAGGTCCGGCTCGGCGACCACCCGCGTGCAGCGGGGACGCCGGCGCAGGGCGTGGTCGGCGACCGCCCGCAACAGGGTGCCGCCGAGGCCGCGTGCCCGGTCGGCGACGGGGCCGATGAGCAGGTGGAGGCCGGTGTCGTGGGGGCGGGCCGGGTAGTAGCGGGCCAGCGGGTCCAGGTCGGCGCGGTAGACCTCCCAGTAGCTCATGGGCACCCCGTCGAGGACCCCGACGCAGGGCATGCTGCGGCCGTCGCCGTCGAGCTGGGCGCGCAGGTGCCGCTCGGCGACCTCGGGCCGGCCCGCGAGCTCCCAGAACTCCGCCACGGCGGGGTCGTTCATCCAGTGGGCGATGACGGGGAGGTCGCGTTCGGGCCGTACGGGGACGAGCTGGAAGGTGCCCGCGGGGGTGCCGACCGGGCCCCAGTCGGCGACGCCGTCGAGGAGGTCGTCGAGGGGGGTCGGGCCGCCGGCGCGGTCGTCGGCGGTGACGTCCTCGTCGAAGAGGGCACGGATCTCGGGGGGCAGTTCCAGGTCGAGGGTGTCGTCGGCGTTCCCGGGCGGGGCTGCGGGGGCGGGGGTGGGTTCGGCGGTCGCCACGGCGGTCGCGGCCTCCTCTCGTCAGGCGGTGAGGGGGTTGGGGACGGTGACGTAGACGGACTGGGTGTCGACCGGGCCCGCCAGCTCGTCCATGCCGTGCAGCCGGGTGAGGAGGTTGGCCTTGCAGCGCAGCAAGGGTTCCTCCAGCAGCCGCGCGGGCAGTCCCGAGCGGCCGGTGCGGGCGGCCCGCTCCAGGAAGCGGCGGAGGGCGGCGAGGAGCACGCGTTCGTCGGCGAGCCGCTGGGAGCCGAGGGCGCCGACCAGGCCGAGGACGTTGTTGACCCCGAGGTAGTAGGCGAAGCGCTCGTCGGCGACGGCGTCGGCCACGAAGGTGTCGCTGTCCTCGCCGGCTCCGGGCAGCAGGGCCGTGAGGCCGGCGCGCGCGGACTCGCGGAAGTAGTAGCCCTGGTTGTCGCGGTACCGGCCGCCCGCCGGCCAGCCGCCGGCGTCGAGGACGACCAGGGTGTTCTGCTGGTGGGCCTCCAGGGCGATGCCCGCCTCGCCGTCGAGCCACAGGACGGGCCGGACCACGGCGTCGAGGTAGCGCAGGAACCACTCGGTGGCGACGGCGGCGACCGGTCGCCCGGTGCGGGACGCGAGCCGGCCCAGCAGTTCCGCGAGCCCTGAGCGCAGGGCGCCGCCGCCGTCCGGCGCGGGTCGGGGGGCCGTGATGCCGGCGAGGCAGCGCACCTCGTCGCGGGGGCCGAAGGGGTTGTGCCGCAGGACGACGTCGAGGCCGGGCACGGGGACGCCCTCGGGGGTGCCGACGGCCAGCCAGGCGGGGTCGCGGACGATGTCGAACCCGGGGTGGGCGGCGTGCCAGCGCGCGGCGAGGCCGGCCCTGAGCAGCCGGTGCACCTCGACGCCCCGGTGCAGCTCCTTGCGGAGGTTCTCACGGCGGGAGTTGGTGATCCGCAGGGCCAGCGAGAGCTTGAGCATCGCGGGAGCACCGGGCCGGTAGACGGTGCGCAGTGAGGACGTGGGGTGCCAGGGCTCGCCGGCGGCACCGAGGTCGTGGAGGAGTCCGGCCTCCAGCAGGGCGCGCACCCCCGGGCGGTGGGCGACCTCGCGGGCCTGCCAGGGGTGCAGCGGCAGGGGCACGGTGCCCGCGGGGAGCCGCCGGGTGAGCTCCGGTCCGGCGAGGGCCGCCAGCAGGTGCCCGGCGGGGACGGGGCGGCCGCGTTCGGTCCAGGCGGAGTCGGCGGCCAGGAGCGAGGGGTGCACGGACAGCCAGTGCAGGGCGAAGGACCCGCGCAGCTCCGGGGCGTACACCGAGGCTTCGGCCTCGGTGAGTCCTTCCCGGCCCTTGGGCGCGGGGTGCAGCGGGTGGCCGAGGACGAGGGCCTGCTCGGCGTCGAGGAAGGGGTGGGTGCCGTGGGGGGCGGCGGGGCGGGCGCGGCGTCCGGTGAGGAACGCGGCGGTCTGGCGTACGGAGTCGGCGACGCGCGCGACGAGGCCGGGACCGTCCGGGCCGGTCGTGGCGGCCTCGCGGGCGAGCAGCGCGGCGAGGGTGACGGCGTCCAGCGGGCCGCCTGCGGAGGCGGGCCGCGGCACGCCGAAGCGGTGGTGGCCGACGGCCGACCAGTGGCGTACCGGGACCAGGAGTTCGGCGCCGCTCGCCGGCAGCGGGACGCGCAGGGTGCGGCCGTCCGGCTCCGGCGGCAGCCCCTTCTCGCGGACCCAGCAGCGCAGCAGCGCCTCCGTGCCCGCGGCGTCGGCGGCGGCCCACGGGTCCGCCTGCTCCAGCGGGTCGGCGCCGGTCGGGGCGGCGGACGGCTCCGCGGGTTCCGCGGGGGCCGCCGGCTCGGTGCGGCCCGGCGGTTCGGCCATGGCGGCGCGCTGCTGGGGGACGGCCACGGTGGCCTCTTCGCCGGGACGTACGGTCATCGCTTCGCTCCGTGGGGGGTCGGCGCCCGGTGGCGTCCGCTCCGGGGCGGGGCCGGTGGGCGCGAGGTCACGCCGGGACCGCGGTCGCCGCGGCGAGGGCGTCGGCGAGACGGTCGAGGACGGCTTCTGACTGTTCTTCGGTGATCGTCAGCGGGGGAAGCAGCCGGATCACGCTGCCGTCGCGGCCGCCGAGTTCGACGATGAGCCCGCGGTCGAGGGCGGCCCGCCGGACGGCCGCCGCCAGGCGCGGTGCGGTCGGGGGGACGCCCCCGGGGCCGGCGGGTGCGTCCGGGTCGACGAGTTCGACGCCGAGCATGAGGCCGCGGCCGCGGACGTCGCCCACGCACGGGTGCTCCGCGGCCAGCGCCCGCAGGCGCGAGAGCATGCCGGCCCCGAGCAGCGCGGCACGCTCGGCGAGGCCGTTGCGGCGCACGTAGGCGAGCGTGGCGGTGCCCGCGGCCATGGCGAGCTGGTTGCCGCGGAAGGTCCCGGCGTGGGCGCCGGGCCGCCAGACGTCGAGTTCCTCGCGGTAGACGATGACGGCGAGCGGGAGGCTGCCGCCGATCGCCTTGGACAGCACCATCACGTCGGGGACGACACCGCTGTGGTCGACGGCCCAGAAGGCGCCGGTGCGCCCCACGCCGGTCTGCACCTCGTCGGCGATGAGGGGGATGCCGCGCGCCGCGGTGAGTTCGCGCATGCGCCGCAGCCAGTCGTCGGGGGCGGGGATGACGCCGCCCTCGCCCTGGACGGGTTCGAGGAGCATCCCCGCCGGGGGCTGGACACCGCCCTTGGGGTCGTCGAGCAGGTTCTCCGTCAGGCGGGCGGCGAGTTCGGCGCCGTGCTCCCCGCCGACGCCGAACGGGCAGCGGTAGTCGTACGGGTACGGGAGCCGGGTGATCCGCGCGTCGGCGGCGGCCGGGCCGCGGACGGCGGTGTCGCCCGTGGCGGCGAGGGCGCCGGCGGTCATGCCGTGGTAGCCGCCGGAGAAGGCGAGCAGTCCGTCGCGGCCGGTGGCGGCGCGGACGAGTTTGAGGGCCGCCTCGACGGCGTCGGTGCCGGCGGGGCCGCAGAACTGGACGCGTCCGCGGTGGGCGAGTTCGGGCGGCAGGGTCTCGAAGAGGGCCGTGGTGAAGGCGTCCTTGACGGGGGTGGCGAGGTCCAGCACGTGGAGCGGGGCGCCGGAGTCGAGGACGGCGCGGACGGCCTCGAGGACGACGGGGTGGTTGTGCCCGAGGGCGAGGGTGCCGGCGCCGGAGAGGCAGTCGAGGTAACGGCGGCCGTCGGCGCCCTCGATGGTCATGCCGCGGGCGCGCACGGGGACGACGGGCAGCCAGCGGGCGTAGGTGCGGGCGGCGGACTCGCGTGACGACTGGCGGCGCAGGATGCCCTCGGTGTCCACGCGTCCGCCCTCGTGCACCGCCGGTCGGCTCCTCGCGCTCGGCATGGCGGTCACGTGCTCACTCCTCGGTGTCGGCGCTTGCGTCCCCGGAGCTACCAACGACGTACGCGCTGACCGGCAACTGCCTGGGGCGGAGATCGTGGCGAGGAACCGTCGGCGGGGCCGGCGCCGTCCTCCTCGTGAGGGCATGGTGCGGGGGCGCCCTCGAGCGGGCAGACGACTGTTGACGACGTGTTGACAACAGGGGGACCACAACCCATGGCACCGATAAGCCGGTTGGCCGCGGCCGCCATCGCCGCGGCACTGCTCGCCGTGACCGCGACGGCCTGCGGCCCGTCCGACGACAACGCCGACGCCAAGCCGAGCCCCACGCCCACCGCCACGGCGGGCGACGGCGGCCTCCGACTGCCGACCGCCCTCCCCACCAGCCTCGACGACCTGGACAAGTGGGCCGACGCGCTGAAGAACGGCGGCTGGAAGGACTGGGACAAGGACAAGTGGCTGCGCGACGCGGCCGACTTCATCAACCCGATCATCAAGGACCTCTGGGACGCCGACCGGCTCCGCAACGCCGACGGGACCCCGGACGACGAGCAACGGCCCGACCTGGGACAGGCGGACGACGGCACCACCGACCCGGAGCCGGCCGCGATCCGGGCGCAGCGGCTGCCGACCCCGTACCACCAGGCCTCCCCGGCCACGGGCAAGCTGCTCTTCGACATGCCCGACGGCCAGGCGGTCTGCTCGGCGACCGTGGTGAGCGACCCGGCGAACCCGGGCCGCAGCAACCTGGTCTGGACGGCCGGGCACTGCGTGCACGCGGGCGCCCGGGGCGGCTGGTACCGCAACATCGTCTTCGTGCCGTCCTTCAACGACGCGGGCCTGACCGGCGCCGCGCTGCGGAGCGCCGGCAAGGAGCAGCTCGCGCCCTACGGCACGTGGTGGGCGACGAAGGCGGGGACCTCCCAGCAGTGGATCGACGGGGGCGGGGAGTCCTCGGAGACCAGTTCCGCCTACCCCTACGACTTCGCGGTGCTGAAGGTGACCAACCCCGACTCCGGCACCTCGCTGGAGGAGACGGTCGGGGCCTCGGTGCCGGTCTGGTTCGACGCGCCCACCTCGGCCGCCATCGACTCCATGGACATCCGCGGCTACCCGGCCGCGGCCCCCTTCGACGGCTTCGGCTACCAGCAGTACCACTGCTCGGGCGATCCGGTCCGCCTCGCCCTGGACAGGGGGGCGCCGACGATGCACTGGCTCGGCTGCACCATGACGGCGGGCTCCTCCGGCGGCGGCTGGTTCGCCCGGGAGCCCGGCGGCGGGCTCGCGCTGGTCAGCAACACCTCCATCGGTCCGCAGGACAGCCCCCGCTGGCTGGCGGGTCCGCACCTGGGTTCCGAGGCCGAGGAGGTCTTCGACGCCGTCCGCGGCTGACCGGGCCGCCGGACGCCATGAGGGCCCGCCCCCGGCCGGGGGCGGGCCCTCATGATGCGTACCGTGATCCGGCCTAGTGGCGCGCGGCCAGGGCAAACGGTTCGAGCTCCGCCGCGAGCTCGTCGTGCACCCGCGCCTTGAGCAGGGTGCCCTCGCCGGTGTGCTCCTCGGAGAGCACCTCGCCGTCCGCGTGGACGCGGGCGACGAGCGCGCCGCGCGTGTACGGCACCAGGGCCTCGATCTCGACGGCGGGCCTCGGCAGCTCGTCGTCGATCATGGCCAGCAGCTCCGCGATGCCCCGCCCGGTGCGGGCGGAGACGGCGATGGAGTGCTTCTCGCGGCGCAGCAGGGACTGCAGCATCACCGGGTCGGCGGCGTCCGCCTTGTTGATCACCACGATCTCCGGCACGTCGAGCGCGCCGACGTCGCGGAAGACCTCGCGCACGGCGGCGAGCTGCTCGTCCGGGTTGGGGTGTGAGCCGTCCACCACGTGCAGGATGAGGTCCGCCTCGGCGACCTCCTCCATGGTGGAGCGGAACGCCTCGACCAGGTGGTGCGGCAGGTGCCGCACAAAGCCAACGGTGTCGGCCAGGGTGTAGAGCCGGCCGCCCGGGGTCTCCGCCCGGCGCACGGTCGGGTCCAGGGTGGCGAACAGCGCGTTCTCCACCAGGACGCCCGCTCCGGTGAGCCGGTTGAGGAGCGAGGACTTGCCGGCGTTGGTGTAGCCGGCGATCGCGACCGAGGGCACCTTGTGGCGCTTGCGTTCCTGGCGCTTGAGGTCGCGGCTGGTCTTCATCTCCGCGATCTCACGGCGCATCTTGGCCATCTTCTCGCGGATGCGCCGCCGGTCCGTCTCGATCTTGGTCTCACCGGGACCACGGGTGGCCATGCCGCCGCCCGAGGAGCCCGAGCCACCGCCACCCATCTGCCGGGAGAGCGACTGGCCCCAGCCCCGCAGCCGCGGCAGCATGTACTGCATCTGCGCGAGCGAGACCTGCGCCTTGCCCTCACGGCTCTTGGCGTGCTGGGCGAAGATGTCGAGGATCAGCGCGGTGCGGTCGACGACCTTGACCTTGACGACGTCCTCGAGGTGGATGAGCTGGCCGGGGCTGAGCTCACCGTCGCAGACGACGGTGTCGGCACCGCTCTCCGAGACGATGTCGCGCAGCTCCTGGGCCTTGCCGGAACCGATGTAGGTGGCCGGGTCCGGCTTGTCGCGGCGCTGGATGACACCGTCCAGGACGTGGGCGCCCGCGGTCTCGGCGAGGGCGGCGAGCTCCGCGAGGGAGTTCTCCGCGTCCTGCACCGTGCCGTCCGTCCAGACGCCGACGAGCACGACCCGCTCCAGGCGGAGCTGGCGGTACTCGACCTCGGTGATGTCCTCGAGCTCGGTGGAGAGGCCGACGACCCGTCGCAGCGACGCACGCTCGGAGCGGTCGAACTGGTCGCCGTCACGCTCTCCGTCGATCTCGTGACTCCAGGCGACGTCCTCTTCCATCAGGGCGTCGGCCCGAAGGCTCTCGGGGAGGCGCTGGCGGCTGCGGGCAGAAGAAGCAGAAGAAGAGGAGGAAGAGGAGGTCATTGGATCCTTTGCTCGGATGGTCGACGGGGACGGGGGGCACCGGGCCCCTCGTATGGGAACAACGCCGCTCGGTGCCGGAGGATTCCCCGGCCCGGGCGTGTCGTCGCCGTAGGTAGATGGTCGCACGCCCTTCACCGCCGGGTCACGCGACTTTCCCCGCCTCGCGCCGGTGTGCGTCACCGTGCACCGGTTTGGCGGGCACGGAGCGCTTCCAGTCGGGGTGGCCGGGCATCGGGGGCGTGGTGGGCCCGTAGAGCCAGGCACTCAGGAAGCCGTCCAGGTCGCGGCCGGCGACCTCGGAGGCGAGGGCGATGAAGTCCCGGGTGGAGGCGACGCCGTCGCGGTGGCGGGCGACCCAGGCCCGCTCCAGGCGCTGGAAGGCGTCGGCGCCCATCTCCTGCCGCAGCGCGTACAGCACGAGCGCTCCGCCGAAGTAGACGTTGCCGCGGAAGATGCCGAGCTTGCCGTCGGCGCCGGGCGGCTTGGGGGCGGCGGCCGGGCCGCCGTCGCGGCGCAGGCGCGCGTCGGCGCCGTAGGCGGCCTTGGCGAGCTGCTCCAGGGTGAGCTCGCGGTAGTGCTCGGCGGCGTAGCGCCACTGGTACCAGGTGGCGTGCCCCTCGTTGAGCCACAGGTCCGACCAGGTGGCGGGCGAGACGCTGTCGCCGAACCACTGGTGGGCCAGTTCGTGCACCATCACCGGCGCCGCGTCGGCCTCCCGGCCCAGCAGCACCCGCCGCTCGAAGAGCGAGAGGGTCTGGGTCTCCAGCTCGAAGCCGGTGACGGTGTCGGCGCTGAGGATGCCGTACGTCTCGAAGGGGAACGGGCCGACCTGCCGCTCCATCCACGCGATCTGCCCGGCGGTCATCGCCAGGCGCTTCTCCAGGGCCGCCCGGTCGGGGTCGGCGGAAGGGAGGACGTCGCGCAGCGGGAGGCCGCCGGGGCCGGTGCGGCGCAGGACGGCGGAGCGGCCGACGGAGACCTGGGCGAGCTCGGTGGCCATCACGTGGACGGTGCGGTAGTTCCAGGTCGTCACCGGGCCCTTGCGGACCGCCGTCTCGGGCAGGCCGTTGGCGACGACGGTGAGGTCGTTCGGCGCGGTGACGTGGAAGGCGAAGCGGGCCTTGTCCGAGGGGTGGTCGTTGCAGGGGAAGACGGTGTGGGCGGCGGCGGCCTGGTTGGCCATGGCCAGGCCGTCCTTGGTGCGGATCCAGCCGGTGTCGCCCTTGACGGCGGGGTCGCTGGTGTGGACGACGGTCACCCGCAGGCGGTCGCCGCGGGGGACGGGGACGGCGGGGGTGACGACCAGTTCCTCGCGCAGGGTGCGGAACGCCGCCCGGCGGCCGTTGACCTCGACGGAGCGGACGTCGCCGCGGAAGTCGAGGTGGAAGCGGTCGAGGGTGTCCGTGGCGAGGGCGTCGACCCGGGTCACGGCGTCAAGGGGCCGGTCGTTGCCGCGGTAGGTGAACGAGATGTCGTAGTCGTAGACGTCGTACCCGGCGTTTCCGAGGTCCGGGTAGAGCCGGTCACCGAGCCCCGCGGGCGTCGTGTCGCCGGGCAGTGCGGCCGCGGTGAGCGCCACCACGGCCGCCGCTGTGACGGTGGCACGGCGCGCAATGGATCCGATCATGGGATACCGCTATCAGCGCACCGTGCCCGCCCGGCGGCGGCGCGTCAGTACCCCACCCGATCGGGTAGTCCTCTACGCCTGCGCGGCGGCCACGGTCTCCTGGGCGCGGTACACGTCGTACACCCCGGGGACGGCGCGCATGGCGCGCATGAGCGCGGGCAGCGCGCCCGGGTCGGGGAGTTCGACGGTGTAGGTGTGGCGCACCCGGTGCTCCTGCGGCGGCTCCACCGCGGCGTAGACGATGGCGACGCCCTCGGTGGCGATCACCTCGGTGAGGTCGGCGAGCAGCCGGGGCCGGCCCAGCGCCTCGGCGTAGAGGGTGGCCCGGTGACCGGTGACGGGCGCGTCGGAGCGCCAATGGACGGCGACCGTGGCACGGCCCGAGGCGGCCATGCGCGCGGCGACGGGGCACTCGCCGCGGTGCACGGCGACGGTGCCGCCGCGGATGGGGAAGCCCGTGATCCCGTCGGGCGGCACGGGGGTACAGCAGCGGGCCATGCGCACGGTGGCGCCGGGCGGGTCGGTGTCCGCGAGCGGTTCCGCGGCCCTGCGGGCGGCCGTGGCGGCGGTACGGACCGCGGGGGCGGCCGGTTCCTCCTCGGCGGTGGCCCCCGGGTTGGCCTCCAGCCAGCGGGCGATGGCGATGCGGGCGGCCGGGGTGCGGGCGTGCTCCAGCCACTCGGGCGAGGGGCCGTAGCCTTCCCCGTCCCCTTCGCCCGTCCCGGCCCCGGCCCCGGCCATCAGGAGCTGGACGGTGTCGCCGTCCCGCAGGACGGTGCCCAGCGGCGCGAGCCGCCCGTTGACGCGTACCCCGACGCAGGAGTGGGCGCCCTCGCCGTGCAACGCGTAGGCAGCGTCGGTACACGTGGCGCCGTCGGGCAGGCCCACGGTGCCGCCGTCGGCGGAGAAGACGGTGATCTCGCGGTCCTGGGCGAGCTCGTCGCGCAGGGTGCTCCAGAAGAAGTCCGGGTCGGGGGCCTCGCGCTGCCACTCCAGCAGCCGGGCGAGCCAGCCGGGGCGCGTGGGGTCGACGCGCTCGCCCTCGTCGCAGTCCGCGGTCTCGGCGGTGACGTACGGGTTGCCGAGCGCGATGACGCCGGCCTCGGCGACGTGGTGCATCTGCCGGGTGCGGATGAGGACTTCGGCGACGCGTCCCTCGCCGTCGCGGATGGCGGTGTGCAACGACTGGTAGAGGTTGAACTTGGGCGCCGCGATGAAGTCCTTGAACTCCGCGATGACCGGGGTGAAGCAGGTGTGCAGTTCGCCCAGGACGGCGTAGCAGTCGGCGTCCTCGGCGACCTGGATCAGCACCCGCCCGAAGTCGCTGCCCCCGGGCAGCGCGCCGCCGCGCTTGAGCCTGACCCGGTGCACGGAGACCACGTGCCGGGGCCGCACCTCGACCTCGGAGCCGATGCCGGCCTCGCGGAGCACCTTGCGGACGTCGTCCGCGACGGCGCCCAGCGGATCGGGCAGGGCCGCGTGCTCCAGGATCAGTTCGGTGGTGCGGAGGTAGTCCTCGGGGTGGAGGATGGCGAAGACCAGGTCCTCCAGCTCGGTCTTCAGCGCCTGGACGCCGAGGCGTTCGGCGAGCGGGATCAGCACGTCCCGGGTGACCTTGGCGATGCGGGCCTGCTTCTCGGGGCGCATGACGCCGAGGGTGCGCATGTTGTGCAGCCGGTCGGCGAGCTTGATGGACATCACGCGGACGTCGTTGCCGGTGGCGACGAGCATCTTGCGGAAGGTCTCCGGCTCGGCGGCGGCGCCGTAGTCCACTTTCTCCAGCTTGGTGACGCCGTCGACGAGGAAGCGCACCTCCTCGCCGAACTCCTCCCGCACCTGATCGAGCGTCACCTCGGTGTCCTCGACGGTGTCGTGGAGCAGCGAGGCGGTCAACGTCGTGGTCTCCGCGCCGAGTTCGGCGAGGATCAGGGTCACCGCGAGCGGGTGCGTGATGTACGGCTCGCCGCTCTTGCGCATCTGCCCGCGGTGCGAGGACTCGGCGAGCACGTACGCCTGGCGCAGGATGGCGAGGTCCGCGCCGGGATGCCGGGTGCGGTGCACCTTGGCGATGTGCTCGATGGACTCCGGCATGCGGCCGGCGCGGCCGCCCGCGCCCAGCAGGGCCGCACGTCCCATCCGGCGCAGATCCGCGGCCCGGGGGATGCGCCTGCGTCCTGCGGCGCCCGGGGCGGTCTCCACTGCGTTGTCCGGTCTCATGCGGCACCTCCGGCAGCGTCACCCACCGGCGGGATGGCTTCCGTGCCGGTGCTTGATGCTACCGAGCCCATCACGTGCCGCTGCCACGCTCTCGCCCAGCGTGATCGGCATCACCCGTTCGAGCGAATACCGGGTCCTCGGAGCGGGTATCCTCAGCCGCCGTCGCCGAGCCAGGCGGGATCGATGACGCCTTCGGCGACGATCACCGCCGGCCCGGTCATCTCGACGGTGCCGTCGGGACGTTCGGTGATCACCAGGGTCCCGCCCGGCAGGTCGACCCGGTACGTCTCGGGGCGCCCGGTGACGGCCGGGTCGCGGCCGTCGCGCCGGGCCGCGGCGACCATGACGGCGCAGGCACCGGTGCCGCAGGAGCGGGTCTCGCCGGAGCCGCGCTCGTGCACCCGCATGGCGACGTGCCGGTCACCGCGGTCGACGACGAACTCCACGTTCACGCCGTGCGGGTAGGCCGCCGCGGGCGCCCACCGCGGGGCGTCCAGCAGCTTGCCGGCGTCGGCGAGGTCGTCGACGAAGGCGACGGCGTGCGGGTTGCCCATGTTCACGTTGCGGGCGGGCCAGCTGCGCTCGCCGGCCGCCACCTCGACCTCGCCGGCGGGGAGGGCGGCACGGCCCATGTCGACCGTGATGTCGCCGTCCTTGTCGATGTGCACCCGGCGTACGCCGGCGCGGGTCGCCACGGCGACGTCGCCGGCGCCGGTGAGCCCTGCGCGCAGGAGGTAGTGCGCGAAGACCCGTACGCCGTTGCCACACATCTCCGCGACGCTGCCGTCACCGTTGCGGTAGTCCATGAACCACTCGGCCTCCGCGGCCATGGCGGCGGCCTCCGGGTGCTTCGCCGAGCGCACCACGCGCAGCACCCCGTCGCCGCCGATCCCGGCGCGGCGGTCGCACAGGCGCGCGACGCCCACCGGGGTCAGGTCGAGCACCCCGTCGGGGTCGGGGATGATCACGAAGTCGTTCTCCGTGCCGTGCCCCTTGAGGAAGGGCAGGCCCTGCGGTGCTGCGCTGGTCATGCGCCGAGTCTACGGGTCAGCGCAGACGGGCGACCCGCCAGAAGGCGAGCAGCGCCAGCACCACGGTGATCGCCGCGTACAGCGCCACGAAGCGCCAGTCCGGGCGGCGGCCGGAACCGCGGGCCGGCAGTCCCGGCCAGGTGTAGCCGACCCGGCGGGCGGCCATGATCCCCCAGCCCGCGGAGCAGCAGCCGAGCAGGAGCCCGAGCATCGCGACGACGGCGCCGCCGTCACCGGTCTCGAAGGCCAGCGGGAAGGCGAACATCAGCGAGCCCAGCACACCGAGGGCGACGATGGGGGCGATCTGCCAGACGCGCAGGCGCCGCTCGGGCCGCAGCTCGCGGAAGGACTGCTCCTCCTCGGCGAGGGTCTGCTCGTCCAGCGGGTCATCGAGGGGGCCGTCGACCACGAGCCGGTCACGGGACTCGAGCTCCTCGCCGGAGGCGCGCTCGCCGCGGTCCGGCTGCGGTCCGTTGCGAGGGCCGGCTTCCATCGCCACGCGCCCTCCCAAGAAGTCCGACACCGTAGCTCCGATGCTCGATGATGGCACGCTCGAAGAGGCGTCAAGTGCCGCTGGGGCGTCCCGATGCCATCACGTGATCAGGCTGTGACCGCCCCGCCCGGCCGATCCGAGGGGGCTCGGCACCGGCCTGCGCTTGTTGATCTACGCGGCCGTCGCCGTCCTGCGTCGCGGGTCCCCGGCGACCGGGACATCCGGGGAGCGGCCGCCCGTCGTCACGGCTGGTCGCCCGCGTGCCGCAGCGGACCGGCAGGCGCGGACAGGGCCCCGGCGGGAGGGATCGGTCAGGCGCGGCCGGGTCCGGCCGCCGTCACGGCCTCCACCACCACCCGCCGCAGTGCAGCGGTGCTCCAGCTCTGCTTCCCGCCGGCCAGGCCCGCCACGGCACGGCCCACCCATCCCGGATCGCCGAGGAGCGGCAGCCTCCCCACGTCGACGAGGTGCCGCAGCATCCACTCCAGCCGTACGGCGTCCACGGACCGGTACCGGCGCGCGTGCCGGTCGAAGCGCAGTGCATGGTCCTCGTACGGGTCGCGCAGCGTCATGTGCATCCAGCCGCCGGAGCGCCCGGCGACCGTCCCCCACAGGGTGTACTCGCCCTTGCTCTGCGTGCTCCGGGAGGACTTGTTCCAGCTGAACCGGATGCCCGTCATGATCCTCGACCACGGCACCAGCCGTCCCCCGGCATCCGGCTCGTGCTGGTGGAGGCCGTCCGGGCGGAACTCCACCCAATGGGTGCCCGGGCGCGTGGCGTCCCCGACGCCCCAGATGCCGCCGGTCAGTTCCAACGGGCCCAAGAACGTGACTTCCTCCGCCATGCGTCCATGGGATCACATGTTCTGCGGCCCCTCGGAGCCGTCCCCGCCGCCCGCTCCCGTCAACTCCGGGCCCGTGCTTCCCCCTTGGTCCGGGGCCGGCCGTACCGCCGAGGAGCGCCCGCCCGGCCCCGCCGACCGGGCGGCGCCTCAGGTGATCAGGCTGTGACCGCCCGACCGGGCGGGCCCCAGGAGGGCGAGTGCCTGGCCGGTGAGTTCCTGGCCGCGGCCCGCGAGCCAGTGCACCCGGCCGTCCCGGCGGAACCACGAGTCCTGGCGGCGCGCGAAGCGCTTGGTGGCCCGGACGGTCTCCGCGCGCGCCTCGGCGTCGGTGCACTCCCCGGCCAGCGCGGCCAGCACCTGCTGGTAGCCGAGGGCCCGGGAGGCCGTACGCCCCTCGCGCAGGCCGGCCGACTCGAGGGCGGCCACCTCGCCGACCAGCCCGGCCTCCCACATGCGGTCGACCCGCAGCGTGATCCGCTCGTCGAGTTCCGGGCGCGGGACGTCGACGCCGATCTGGACGGTGTCGTACACGGAGTCGTGACCGGGCAGGTTCGCCGTGAAGGGGCGGCCGGTGATCTCCACGACCTCCAGGGCGCGGACGATCCGCCGGCCGTTGCTGGGCAGGATCGCGCGGGCCGCCTCCGGGTCCACGGCGGCCAGGCGGGCGTGCAGCGGGCCGGAACCGAGGGAGTCGAGCTCCGCCTCCAGCCGGGCGCGCACCTCCGGGTCGGTGCCGGGGAACTCCAGGGCGTCGATGGCGGCGCGCACGTAGAGCCCCGAGCCGCCGACGAGCACGGGGGTGCGCCCGGCGGCCAGCAGCCGGTCGATCTCGGCGCGGGCGAGGCGCTGGTACTCGGCGACGCTGGCGGCCTGGGTGACGTCCCACATGTCGAGCAGGTGGTGCGGCACGCCCTGCCGCTCGTCCTCGGTGAGCTTGGCGGTGCCGATGTCCATGCCGCGGTAGAGCTGCATGGAATCCGCGTTGATCACCTCGCCGCCGAGGGCCTGGGCGAGGGCGACTCCGAGGTCGGACTTGCCGGCCGCGGTGGGGCCGACCACCGCGATCACATGGGGGACGTCAATTCTCACGTGCACAGTTTCGCAAATTCCGGCGGGGCGGTTTTACCTGTGGACGAGTAAGATCTTTACGGGAAAAGGGTCATTTCCGGCAAAGGCATCCACGGGAGACGGTGACGCATGAGCCTCAAGGACACGCTGAAGGCCAAGGCCGAGCACGCCAGGGCCAGGGCCGGCGCCAAGGCCGGCGACTTCATGGAGCAGCACGGCGAGGCGATCGGCTCCCGGCTGGACAAGGTCGCGCGCACGGTCGACGAGAAGACCAAGCACAAGTACAGCGGAAAGATCCACAAGGGTGTGGACAAGACCAAGGACGCCATGGAGCACCTGAAGGAGAGCGGCTCCAAGGACACGCCCTGAGGCCGGCCCCGGGTCCCGGGGCCCGCCGCGGCTACGACCAGGCCGCCACGAAGTAACCGACGCCGTACGGCGCCTCGTCGTACAGCAGCGCGCCGCTGAGCCCCGCGCCCTCGGCGGCGCCGGCGAGCACCTGCCAGGGGGCGCGCCCGGCCGCCCCCAGTTCGGCCGCCAGCGGCACGTCCAGGGCGGCCAGCGCCTCGGTGTCGGCGGCGCCCAGGGCGCGGGCGACGGAGGCGTCGAAGGGCTCGGCGCGCTTGTCGAGGTAGCCGGGCGCCTTGAGCGTCCGGCAGGTGCTGCCGTCGCCCATGACCAGCAGCGCCACCCGGTCGGCCAGCTCCGCCAGGCCCCGCCCCAGTTCCAGCATCCGGGCCGCCGGCGCCTGCACGGGCACGCCACAGGCGTGCAGCGGCGCGGTGGAGCCCGAACACTCCAGGAGCCACGCCGCGAGCGTGAGCGAGGGGGCGAGGGGCTCGGGGTCGCCGCCGTCGCCGAGCCGCACCGCCAGGTTCACGCCGTAGGGGCGCAGCGAGCCCGTGCCGCCGCCCTCCCAGACGTGGGCGGATTCGGCGGCGCCCACCACGACCAGCAGATCGGGGCGCGCGGCGGCCGGCACGGCCAGCGCGTCCGCGCAGGCGGCGCGCAGCGGGTCCAGTTCCGGCGCCGCACCCGACGCGACGTCGGGCACGAGCAGCGGCGGACAGGGGCATACGGCGGCGGCGACCAGCATGATCGGAACCCTACCGTCCGCCGTCTCAGAAGCCCTCGGGCACGCGGTCCCAGGGCTCGGCCGTGGCGGCGACCTTCGGGTCCTTGCTGTCGTGGACCAGCTCGGCCACCGTGAAGCGGCAGATGTACGTCGTGGTCACACCCTCGTTGACCTGGACGTACCCCTCCCCCGAGCGGTACAGCCAGCTGCGCCGCACGCTGAAGGGCTTGCTGGGACGGTAGGCGAGCGCCGCCTCCTCCAGTTTGCGCAACGCGTCCTCACGTGTGCCGTCGGCGTGGCCGAGGAGCTCGAACTCCCAGCGCCTGGCGTCGCCGCTGCCCACGGTCTCCTCGGCGAAGAGCCCCCAACGAACCATTGCGTGTCCCCCCTCGTCCCACGGTCCCCGCGTCCCCGCGGTGTCCCCGTCCCGTCAGTCGCAGCCGCATCCCGGGGCGACCGCCAGCGGTGCCGGCGCGGGCGCGCCGATCGTCGGCAGGCCCAGCATGACACCTGCGGGCTTGGCCGCGGCGGCAGAGGTGCGCCGCTCCCAGGCGTCGCCCGCCGCGGTGCGGCGGACGCCGAACGCCGGGCTCTCGGCCAGCAGGTGGTGCGGGGCGGCGTAGCTGATCTGCGCCGTCACGACGTCACCGGGGCGGACCGGCTCGGCGGGCGGCGCGAAGTGCACCAGGCGGTTGTCGGGGGCGCGGCCGGAAAGGCGCCGCGTGGCGTCGTCCTTGCGGCCCTCGCCCTCGGCGACCAGCACCTCCAGGGTGCGGCCGACCTGCTTCTTGTTCTCCTCCCAGGAGATCTCCTCCTGGAGCGCGACCAGCCGCTCGTAGCGCTCCTGGACGACGGCCTTCGGCACCTGCCCGTCCATCTCGGCGGCGGGCGTGCCCGGGCGCTTGGAGTACTGGAAGGTGTAGGCCTGCGCGAAGCGGGCCTCGCGCACCACGTGCAGCGTCTGCTCGAAGTCCTCCTCGGTCTCGCCGGGGAAGCCCACGATGATGTCGGTGGAGATGGCGGCGTCCGGCATGGCGGCGCGCACCTTCTCGATGATGCCGAGGTAGCGGTCCTGCCGGTACGAGCGGCGCATCGCGCGCAGCACGGTGTCGGAGCCGGACTGCAGCGGCATGTGCAGCTGGTGCATCACGTTCGGGGTCTCGGCCATGGCCGCGATCACGTCGTCGGTGAAGTCGCGCGGGTGGGGCGAGGTGAAGCGGACGCGCTCCAGGCCGTCGATCCTCCCGCAGGCGCGCAGCAGCTTGCTGAAGGCCTCGCGGTCGCCGATGTCCGAGCCGTAGGCGTTGACGTTCTGGCCGAGCAGGGTGACCTCGACGACGCCCTCGGCGACCAGCGCCTCGACCTCGGCGAGGATGTCGCCGGGGCGGCGGTCCTTCTCCTTGCCGCGCAGCGCGGGGACGATGCAGAAGGTGCAGGTGTTGTTGCAGCCGACCGAGATCGACACCCACGCCGCGTACGCCGACTCGCGCCGGGTCGGCAGCGTGGACGGGAAGGTCTCCAGCGACTCCGCGATCTCGACCTGCGCCTCCTCGGCGATCCGGGCGCGCTCCAGCAGCGCCGGCAGGCTGCCGATGTTGTGGGTGCCGAAGACGACGTCGACCCAGGGGGCCTTCTTGACGATCGTGTCCCGGTCCTTCTGCGCGAGGCAGCCGCCCACGGCGATCTGCATGCCGGGCCGAGCGGCCTTCTGCGGCGCCAGGCGGCCGAGGTTGCCGTAGAGGCGGTTGTCGGCGTTCTCCCGGACCGCGCAGGTGTTGAAGACGACAACATCGGCTGCCACCGTGCCGTCCTCGCCCTTGGGCGCGCGAACGTAGCCGGCCGCCTCCAGGAGGCCTGCCAGCCGCTCGGAGTCGTGGACGTTCATCTGGCACCCGTAGGTGCGGATCTCGTAGCTCTTCACACCCTGCTCTTCACGCTGCACCCATCCAGGGTAAGGGCGCCCCACGCGCGCCCGTGCCCCCGCCCGCCCCCGCGCGGAGGACACCCGGCGGGTCCGGACGGCACCTGGCGGCGTCCGCCGCGTCAGGTGGCCGGCGGCTCGGGCAGGAGGCGGTGGCCGTCCTCCCACGTCACGACGGTGCCGGCGGTGGGCGGCGGGAAGTGGGTGCCCAGCAGCAGTGTGTCCGTACCCGCGAGGGCGCCGAGCAGCGCGCGGCGGGTCCGTACGGCCAGAGCCGGGTCGGTGTCGGCGGTGCTGGTGATCCCGGGGTGGGCGATCTGCACGGGGTGGTGGAAGCTGTCGCCGGTGACCAGTGCCGCCCGGCCGCCGCCGCGCAGTTCGACCGCGACCTGCCCCGGGGTGTGCCCGGGCACCGGCAGCAGGCGGATCCCGGGAGCCGCCTCCAGGGGACCCGCGGTGACTTCGGCCAGGTCGAGCAGTCCCGCGTCGCGGACCGGCAGCACCGAGTCGCGGAACACCTGCCGGTGGTCCTCGTCCAGGTCCGCGCCGGACCAGTGCTCCCATTCGGCGCGGGAGACCAGGTGGCGGGCGTGGGGGAAGGCCGGTACCCAGGTGCCCTCGTCGTCACGGGTGTTCCAGCCGACGTGGTCGGTGTGCAGGTGGGTGAGGATCACCAGGTCCACCGAGTGCGGTGGGAAACCGGCCTCCGCCAGGCGCCGCGGGTAGTCGGTGGCGAGGCGGTCCCACGCGGGGTCGGCGCGGGTCTTGCCGTTGCCGATCCCGGTGTCCACCAGGACGCGCAGGCCGCCGGCCACCACGGCGAAGGTGTGGGTCGCCAGGCGGAGCGTGCCGTCGGCGGCGGCGAAGTCCCGCAGCCACGGCGTGCCCGCCACGACCTGCGGCGTGGCGGCGGGCAGCAGCCGCCGTCCGGTCCCCGGGGGCAGCGTCGTCTCGTCGACGCGGTGGACGACCATGTCGCCCGCCGTCCAGGTCACCGGGCCTGCCATACGGGCCTCCCTCCGGAGGGTGCGCCCCAGCAGGAGTCTTCCCCGTGGGGCGGGAGAGGCACGTGCGGGATCCGGGGCCCGGTGGGGCCGGGGTCCGGGGCCGGGTGCTGGCCACGACGGCGGCGGGCCTGGCACCATCACGGGGATGGAGCTCCCCCGAATCGGCAGACGCCGGGCCGTGCAGGCCGTGCTGGCGGTGGCGGCGGCGGTCGCGCTGCTGCTGTGGTGGGTGCTGCCCTCCGACGGGCCCTCGTACCCCAAGGACAGGGTCGACTTCGCCACCGGCGTGCGCAACGGGGTGTACGACACGTACGGGAAGCGGCTCCAGCCCTACCTGCACACGGACCTGCCCGGGGTGCCGGTGCGCCTGGTGCGGTCCGAGGGGTCGGTGGACAACGTCCGGAGGGTGGCGACCGGCAAGGCCGACTTCGCCATCGCCGCGGCCGACGCCGTCGCCGACTACGACGGCCCGGGTGCGGGGCGGCTGCGTGCCTGCGCCCGGCTGTACGACGACTACATGCAGCTCGTGGTGCCCGCCGACTCCCCCGTGCGGTCGGCGAAGGACCTGCGCGGGCTGCGGGTGGGGATCGGCCAGCCCAGCTCCGGGGTGAACCTGATAGCGCAGCGGCTGCTGACGGCCGCGGACCTCGGGCAGCCCGGTGACGTGCGGCGCAAGACGGTGGGCATCGACCGGGCGCCGGAGATGCTGCGCCGGGGGGAGCTGGACGCGTTCTTCTGGTCGGGCGGACTGCCGACCAGGACCATCGCGAACCTGGCGGAGACCACCGACGTCAGACTGGTCCAGCTCGGCGACCTGGTGGCCCGGCTGCACGCCGGGAGCGAGGAGTCGGCGTACTACCGGCAGGCGGTCATGCCCGCGGACGCCTACCCGATGGTCCAGGGCGGGCGCGCGGTGCAGACGATCGCCGTGGCCAACCTGCTGATCACCACCGACCGGACGGACACCGGGCTGGTGGACCGGCTCACCCGCACCGTGATCGACAGCCGCGACCGGATCGGGCAGGAGGTGCACGCCGCCCAGCTGATGGACCTGCGGACGGCGGTCTTCACCGACCCGCTGCGGCTGCACGCGGGCGCCGAGCGCTACTACCGTTCGGTGAAGCCCTAGGCTCCGCCGGGCCGGTACGGACCATTCCGCCCGACATGTGATCGTCCCGCGCCCCGAGGACGATGTTCATCCCCGTCAGAGCCCCCTAACCTGTAGCGGACCACGTACCGATGGGGGCACACGCATGAGTTCTGGGGGGATGCCGCACACCCTCGTCGACGGCCGCTACGAGCTGCGCCGGCAACTGGGGCGCGGCGGCATGGGCGTGGTGTGGGAGGCGTACGACAACCGGCTGAGTCGTCAGGTCGCCGTCAAGGAACTGCTGTTCCGCGGCGCGCTGGACCCGGAGACGCAGGCCCAGTGGGTGGAGCGGGCGCGCCGCGAGGCGCAGGCCATCGCCCGGATCGGGCACGAGCACGTGGTCGCCGTGCACGACGTGATCGAGGCCGACGGCCAGGTCTGGATCGTCATGGAGCAGGTCAACCCGCACTCCCTGGCGGACCAGTTGCGCGAGCGGGGCCGGATCCCGGCGCTGCAGGCGGCGCAGATCGGCCTTGAGGTGCTGCGCGGGCTGCGCGCGGTGCACGCGGCCGGGGTGCTGCACCGCGACGTGAAGCCGCACAACATCCTGTTCCGCCGGGACGGGCGGGCGGTGCTCATGGACTTCGGGATCGCGACCTTCGAGGGCGCCGCCCAGGTGACGCGGCTGCACGAGACGGTCGGCACCCCGCAGTACCTGGCGCCCGAGCTCGCCAACCGGCTGACGCCGACGCCCGCCGCCGACCTGTGGTCGCTGGGCGTCACTCTGTACGAGATGGTCGAGGGCCGGGCCCCCTTCCGCGGCCCGACGCCGTACGAGGTGCTGGAGGCCGTCCGCACGGCCGAGCCGCCGCCGACGGCGCACGCGGGGCCGCTGCGCCCGCTGATCGACGGGCTGCTGGTCAAGGAGCCGGGGGCGCGGCTGTCGGCGGAGCGCGCCGAGCAGTTGCTGCAGCACGTGGCGCAGGAGACCCCGCAGTTCCCGGTGGCCGTCCACCCGGACTACGACCCGGACGCCACGCGGACGGACGGGTCCGGCGGCACCGCACAGCGGGTTCCCGACTCCGTGACCCCGCCGCAGGATCCGCAGCCCCCGCGACCGCGCCCCTCCCGGCGGCGCTGGTACACGCTGGCGGCGGGCGGGGTCGCGCTCGCGGTCCTGGCGGCGGCCGGATGGTTCGCCGTCGACCGGCTGAGGGACGACGGCCCCGACCTCTCCTCCTCGCCGACCTACCGGACGGCGCGCGACCGCGGCTACCTCGTGGTCGGCGTGAAGAAGGACCAGCCGGGCCTCAGCGAGGCCTCCAGCACCGCCAAGGACGGCTACGAGGGGTTCGACATCGACCTCGCGAGGGCCATCGCCAGGCATCTGGGTTTCGACAAGGTGCAGTTCACGGTCGTGGACACCCAGTCGCGCGAGTACTTCCTGCGCGCCGGGTACGTCGACTTCATAGTGGCGAGCTACTCCATCACCGAAGAACGCAAGAAGTCCGTCGACTTCGCGGGCCCCTACTACCAGGCCGGCCAGGACTTCCTCGTCCGCAAGGACGCCCCCGTCCACAGCGTGCAGGACCTCTTCGGCCGTCATGTCTGCACCGTCACCGACTCGACGCCCGCCGAACGGCTCCGCAAGGAGTACCCGCAGATACGGACCGAGCAGCAGACCTCGTACGGGCTGTGCGTCGGCCAGCTGCTGGCGGGGAAGGTCGACGCCGTCTCCACCGACGACATCATCCTGGCCGGCTACCGCGCGCAGCACACCGGGCAACTGCGGCTGCTGGGCGTCCCCTTCGGGACCGAGGAGTACGGCGTGGGGCTGGCACAGAACGAGCCCGAACTGAAGCACGCCATATGCGACGCCATCAAGGACGAGATCTCCTCCGGGGCCTGGCGCGCCTCGTACGTCAAGCACCTCAAGCCGCTGGCCTCCCAGGAGGTGGCGGACCAGCGGCCGCGGCTGGACGAGATGAGCGAGTGCGACTGAGGCCCGCGCGACCGGTCGGTCGCGCGGGCCCGCCCGTTCAGGACAGGGCGAACGTGGTGACGACGGCGGCGTGGTCGGAGGGCCAGTCGTTGCCCGCGACGTGCGGTTCGGGACGGGGATCGCCCGTGACCAGGGTCGCGGAGTCCAGCACCCGCAGGGCCCGGCCAGCGTACAGAACGTAGTCGATCCGGTCCTGCGGCTCCGGCTCGGGGTTGACCGGTGACCAGGTGGTGCCCGGGTCGCGCACGGGGTCCGGGTGGGCCTCGCGGTAGGAGTCGCGCAGTCCGCGGGCCTCGGCGGCCAGGGTGACGGGCCAGGGCACGGGTCCGTAGCCGCCGTGCAGGGGCGCCGCCTCGGCGGTCCAGTCCAGGTGGGAGGGGACGTTGAAGTCGCCGACCAGGACGACCGGGGTGGTGTCGCGGGCGGCGAGGTCGGCGGCCATGTCGTCCAGGATGTCCCGGATCTGCTCCAGGCGTCCCGAGGCGGCCTCGTGCTCGACCAGCACCTCGACGGGCCGGCCGTCGTGAAGGGCGTCGTAGGGGCCGTACGGGGTGTAGTTGAGGTGCGCGCTCCACAGCGTGACGTCGCGGCCCTCGTCGAGCCGGACGGTGGCGCCGAGGCCGCCGTAGAACGGGCTCGCGGGCAGGCCGTGGCGGGAGACGATCGGGTAGCGGCTGATGACGCCGAGGTTGTCACCCGCCTGGTGGTGCTCCCAGCCCAGTGCCTCGGCGAGTTCCTTCGCGGAGTGCGTGCGCGTCTCCTGGAGGCCGACGACGTCGACGTCGGCGTCCAGCAGCACGCGCAGTTGCTTGTCCCGGTGGTCGTCGACGCGGCTGCCGCCGAGCCACAGGTTCCAGCTCATGACGCGCAGCCGCCGCACCACGGGCTCGCCCGCCGCGACGACCGGCACGCGCACCGTGACGGTGGCGGAGCGCCCCTCGGCGTCCGTGGCGGTGACGGTGACCTCCGCGTCGCCGGCGGCGTCGGGGGTGCCGGTGACGGTGCCGTCGGCGGAGACCCGGGCCCAGCCGGGGCCGGCGGCCTTGGCGCAGGTGACGGGGGCGCCGCGCAGCAGCCCGGCGACGGTGACCCGGATCGGCTCCCCGACGCGGGCGCGGCGGCTGGTGAAGGCGGGCACGAGGAAGGACGGCGGCTGCGCGACCAGGGCCCGCAGCAGGGCCACGTCGGCCCGTTCGAGGCTGTCGAGCACGGCGCGGCCGGCGCCGGGGGCGATGGGCGCCAGGGACGGCACGGCGAGCACCCGGCAGCCGGCGGCCTCGGCGGAGGCGACGCCGGTCGGGGTGTCCTCGACGGCGACACAGGCGCCGGGGTCCACGCCGAGGGCGCGGGCGGCGGCCAGGTAGGGGTCGGGGGCCGGCTTGGTGCGGGGGGTGTCGTCGGCGGTGAGGGAGACGACGAAGCGCTCGCGGCCGAGCACCGCCAGCACGACGTCGACGACCTCGCGCGGGGACGCCGAGACCAGCGCGATGGGGACGTCGTGCCGGGCGAGTTCGTCGAGCAGTTCCAGCGCGCCGGGACGGGGCACCGTGCGGGCGCGGACCCGCGCGGCGAACTCCCGGTGCAGGACGGCGGCCACCTCGTCGGCGCCGGTCGCCGTCCCGGTGGTGGTCACCAGGTGGGTGGCGGTGTGCTCGACGGCGCGGCCGAGGACCTCGGTCACGTCCGCGTCGCCGAGCACGTGCCCCAGCCCGGCGGCCACCTCGGCGACCGCCTCCCACCACAGTTGCTCGGTCTCGACGAGCGTGCCGTCCATGTCGAACAGGACGGCCTGGAGCGGGTGGTGCGGTGGGTGGGTCACGGGGCTCTCTTTCATCGGGGGTGTGGGGGGATGGAGGTGCTGGAGGGTCAGGCGGCGCGCGCGGTGACCAGGACGGGCCGGTCGGGCAGGGACACGGTGACGGTGGCGCCCGGGGGCAGGGCGGCGGCCTCGGAGCTGGCGAGGTCGGCCTTGACGCGGGTGCCGTCGGCCAGTTGCACGGTCAGCCGGGTGACGGCGCCCAGGAAGGCGGTCGCCACGACGCGTGCGTCGCCGGTGGGGTCGGCGTGGACGCGTACCGCTTCGGGGCGGACCAGGACGTCCACCTCGGTGCCGGCGGGCACGTCGCCCTGGGTGGGGAGCCGCCGGCCGAGGACCTCGACCTGACCGCCGTCGGAGAGCCGGCCCGGCAGGCGGCTGTTGGTGCCGACGAACTCGGCGACGAAGGCGGTGGCGGGCCGGTCGTACAGCTCGGCGGGGGCGGCGCACTGCTCCATCCGCCCGGCGTTCATCACGGCGACGCGGTCCGCCATGGACAGCGCCTCCTCCTGGTCGTGCGTCACGAACAGGGCGGTGATGCCGAGTTCGCGCTGCAGGCGGCGGATCTCCTCACGCAGGGTGGTGCGCACCTTGGCGTCCAGCGCGCTCAGCGGCTCGTCCAGGAGCAGTACGCGCGGCCGCAGCGCCAGGGCGCGGGCGAGGGCCACGCGCTGCTGCTGGCCGCCGGAGAGCTGGTGGGGGTAGCGGTCCCCCTGGGACGGCAGGCCGACGAGTTCCAGCAGTTCGGCGGCGCGGCTGCGCCGCTCGGCGGCGCCGACCTTGCGCATCCGCAGCCCGAAGGCCACGTTGTCGGCGGCGCTCAGGTGCGGGAAGAGGCTGTAGGACTGGAAGACCATGCCCGCGTCACGGCGGTGCGCGGGGGTCTTGGTGACGTCCTTGCCGTCGACCAGCACCTGACCGGAGTCGGGGTGCTCGAAGCCGGCGAGCATCCGCAGCGCGGTGGTCTTGCCGCAGCCGGACGGGCCGAGCAGGGCGAGGAGTTCGCCGGGCCGGACGGTCAGGTCCAGCCCGTCCAGGGCGGTGGTGGCGCCGAAGGCGCGGCGCAGCGCCCGGAACTCGACGGTGGCACCGCCGGGCACGATGGGCGCGGCGTCGGCCGGGGCGGGGACGGTGTCGGTCATGTCTCGGTCACTTCCGGGAGGCGGTACGTGAGGTGGGGCGGCGTCCGCCGACGGCGGCCAGGACGAGCAGCAGCAGCCAGGTGACCAGCAGGCTGAGCACCGAGACGGCCACCGACAGTTGGGCCTGCGAGCCGCTGACCGTGACGATCCACACCGCGAAGGGCTGGAAGCCCAGCAGCTGTGCGACGGTGAACTCGCCGAGCACCAGGGCGAGGGTGAGGAAGGAGGCGTTGAGCAGCGCCCCGCGCAGGTTCGGCAGCACCACCCGGACCAGCGCGGCCGGCCAGTTCGCCCCGCAGGACCGGGCGGCCTCGACGAGGGTGCGGACGTCCACCGCCCGCAGCCCGGCGTCCAGGGCCCGGAACACGAAGGGCAGCGCCATCACGACGTAGGTGAGCACCAGGACGACCGGGAAGGCCGGGTTCTGGATGGCCACGAAGGTCTGGAAGAACGGCGTGCTGGCCAGGTGCTCGGGGCCCCAGCGCAGCACACTGCTGACGCCGGCGACCAGCGCGATCGGCGGCACCACCAGCGGCAGCGAGCAGATCACCTCGACCAGCGGGCGCAGCCGGGGCGCGGACAGACGCAGCGCGACCATGGCGGGGACCATCAGCAGCAGGACGACCACGATGGTGGCGGCCGCGAGCTCCAGGGAGAGCAGCAGGCTGGAGGTGAAGCCCTCCGCCTTGAGGATCTGCCCGTACGCGTCGAAGGTGACGCCCTTGCCGGGGACGTCCACGGTGAAGAGCACCGAGGCGGCCAGCGGCACCAGGAAGTAGAGGGCGGCACCGGCGAGGACGACACCGCGCCAGGGCCGGATCCGTGTGCCCGTCAGACCAGCCATCGCGCGCTCCGTCGTTGCAGGGGCAGGTAGACCGCCATGACCAGGCCGGCGACGACGATCATGTCGAGGCTCAGGGCGAGCGCCACGTTCTCCTGTCCGACCAGGACGTTGCCGGAGATGGCGTCGGCGATCTGCAGGGTGATCAGCGGCACGGAACTGCCGACCATCGCCGCGGCGGTGGCGTAGGCGGCGAAGGCGCTGCCGAAGAGCAGGACCAGGCCGCCGAGGAGCGAGGGGGCCAGCACGGGCAGGGCGACGTGCCGCCAGTACTGGCCGGCGGTGGCGCCGTTGTTCTGGGCGGCCTCGCGCCACTGGACGCGCAGCCCCTCCAGCGCCGGGGTCACGGTGAGCACCATGAGGGGGATGAGGAAGTAGAGGTAGACGATGACCAGACCCCAGAAGCTGTAGAGGCTCCAGCCGTGTTCGTCGAGACCCAGGTGGCGGGTGAGGACACCGGCGTTGCCCAGGGTCGCCACGAAGGCGAAGGCCAGCGGCACCCCGCCGAAGTTGGCGAGCACGCCGGACGCGGTCAGCACGGCTTCGCGCAGCGCGCGGAACCGCGAGGTCACCACGGCCTGGGCGAGCAGCAGCCCGAGCACCGCGCCGATGGCGGCGGAGAGCCCGGAGAGCTTCACGCTGCCCCACAGGGCGGTCAGGTAGGCGCCCTGCAGGGAGGCCGTCAGGTTGGCCGTGGTGTACGAGGAGGTCCCGCTCGCGGGGTCCTTGACGGTGAAGGCGCCGTTGACCATGGCGACCGCGGGGGCCCCGAAGCTGATCGCCACGAAGACGAGCAGCGGGAGCACCGCGAGCCAGCCGGCCGGGCGCCGCCGCGCCGGGGCGGTGGCCCCGGCGGCGGCGACGACGGGCGCCGTGGTGGCGGTCATCGGGTCGGTCATCCGGAGACGGCCTTGCCCCAGCCCTGGGCCAGGACTTCCTTGGCCTTGTTCTGCTGGTCGTCCGTCGGGAAGGACGGGGTGCCGGCGACCGGGGGGAGCTTGGCGGCGGCGGTCTTGTCCAGGGTGCCGGCCTTGTCCATGGCGGGCATCAGGACGGGGCGGGCGAAGCCGGCGAGCCACAGGTTCTGGCCCTCGGCGCTGTAGAGGTACTCCTGCCACAGGCGGGCGGCCGCCGGGTGCGGGGCGTCCTTGTTGATCGCCTGCGCGTAGTACTGGGCGTACTGGCCGTCGCTCGGGACGGAGACCTTCCAGTCCACGCCCTTGCTGGCGAACTCCTCGGCGTAGCCGGCGTTGAGGTAGTCCCAGTCGATGCTGATCGGGGTCTCACCCTTCTCGACCGTGGCCGGGGTGGACTCGACGGGGTTGTAGTTGCCGTTCTTCTTCAGCTTGCCGAAGAAGTCGATGCCGGGCTGGATGTCGTCGAAGGAGCCGCCGTTGGCCAGCGCCGCCGCGTAGACGCCGCCGAACGCGGAGCCGGACTTGGTCGGGTTGCCGTTCATCGCGACCTGGCCCTTGTACTCGGGCTTGAGGAGGTCGGCGAAGGTGGTCGGGCAGTTCTTGACGCGCTTGGCGTCGCAGCCGATGGAGACGTAGCCGCCGTAGTCGTTGTACCAGCGGGCCTGGGCGTCCTTCTGGGCGGCCGGGATGTCGTCGTAGGAGGCGACCTTGTAGGAGGCGAACAGGCCCTGCTGGGCACCGCTGATCGCGAAGGACGCGCCGAGGTCGAGGACGTCGGGGGCGCGGTCCTGGCCCTTGCGGGAGGTGACGGCGTTGATCTCGTCCTGGCTGGCGGCGTCCGGGGTCTCGTTCTGGATCTTGATCCCGTACTTCTTGGTGAAGCCGTCGATCAGCGCGCCGTAGTTGGCCCAGTCGCGGGGCAGGGCGATCGCGTTGAGCGTGCCCTCCTTCTTGGCGGCGGCGACCAGGGCGTCCATGCCGCCGAACTCCTCGGCGGAGGTCGCGGTGGCCGCGCTCTTGCCGTTCTTGCCGTCGGCGGCGGTCTGCGTGGTGGGGGCCGAGCCGCAGGCGCTGAGAGCCAGCGCGGTCACGGCGAGGCCGGCGGCGAGTGCGGCCGCCTTCGGGAGGGACGCGGGCACGGAGGTCTCCTGGAGGGAAGTGGGTCCTGAAAGGCAGGGAGGTCGGGGAGCGCTTCAACTTGTCCGAACAAGTTGGCCTTCAGTAGGCCGTGCGTCAATGGCCTTTCCGTAAACGGCGGGAAAACCCCGGCGAGCCTGCAGAGGGCAGTCGTCCCTTTTCGGCCAGGGGCCTCGCGAGGGGCCCGGAAAGCGGCCGACCCCTTCGCGCGATCGGCGGCAAGCTCGTCTACGCTGGGCAAAGTTGTGCGCAGACGGTGCATGAACGGAAGGGGACGCGGTGGCGGCGCGGCACGAGGAGATCGCCGAGGAGCTCCGGCGGGCCATCGACGACGAGGAGTACACGGTCGGTGCCCTGCTCCCCCCGGAGACCGAACTGGCCGCCCGGTACGGCGTCTCCCGCGGCACGGTGCGCCAGGCGGTCGCCGCGCTGACCGCGGAGGGGCTGATCGGCTCCCGCCAGGGGGCCCGCCGTGTCGTGCTGGCCAGCCGGCGCAGCCAGAGCTTCGCGGAACTGCGCAGCTTCGCGCAGTGGGCGCGGGCCATGGGCCGTGCCGCCTCCGGCACCGTGGTCCGCACCGAGACCCGGCCGGCCACCGCGGAGGACGCCACGCGCCTGCACCTGCGCGCGGGCACGGACGTGCTGTACGTGCTGCGGGTACGCGGACTCGACGGCGAGCGCGTCCTGGTGGAGCGCACGGTCTACGCCGACTGGATCGCCCCCGCGGTGCTGCGCATAGAGCCCGACTGCGAGTCCGTCACCCAGCGGCTCTACGACGACATGGGCCTGGTCTTCGCCTACGGCGAGCACCTGATCGACGCGGTCGCGGCCGGGACCCGGGACAGCGAACTGCTGGGCGTGCGGCGGGGCAGCCCGCTGCTGCGGGTGCGCCGGGTGACCACCACGCAGAAGGGCCGGCCGGTGGAGTGGTCGGACGACCGCTACCGCTCGGACGCGGTCAACTTCAGCATCCACAACTCGATCGGGTCCAACCCGCTGGCCCGCCAGGCCGGTCCCGGGCTCAGGGAGCCGTACGCGGCACCGTGAGGGTGACCCGCAGCCCGTGCGGCTCGTTCGGGGCGTAGGCGATGCTGCCGCCGCCCTGGGTCAGCAGCACCCGCGCGATGGACAGCCCGAGGCCCGAGCCGTCCACGTTCTGGTGCCGCGGGCTGCGCCAGAAGCGGTCGCCGATCCGGGCGAGCTCGTCCTCGGTGAGGCCCGGGCCGCCGTCGGCGACGGTGACGTCGATGGCGCCGGGGCGGCCCCGCAGCGCAGTGGTGACGGTCACGCCCTCACCTTCCGGCGTGAACTTCACGGCGTTGTCGATCACCGCGTCGAGGGCGCTGGACAGCGCCACCGGGTCCGCCCAGCCGGTCACGGCGGCGGCGCCGGCGTAGGAGAGTTCCACGCCGTCGCGCTCGGCGACCGGCCGCCACGCCTCGACGCGTTCCGCGGCGAGGGCGGCGATGTCGGTGAGGGCGAGGTTGGCCTCCGCGTGCTCGGCGGTGGCCAGGCCCAGCAGGTCGTCCAGGACCGAGGCGAGGCGCTTGCCCTCCTCCCGGACCGAGGCGATCTCCTCGTGCCCGTCGGGCAGTTCCAGGCCGAGCAGCTCGATCCGCAGCAGCAGCGCGGACAGCGGGTTGCGCAGCTGGTGGGAGGCGTCGGCGACGAAGGCCCGCTGCTGGTCGAGGACTTCCTCGACGTTGTCGGCCATCTCGTTGAACGACCGGGCCAGGCGGCGCAGTTCCGGCGGCCCGCCGGAGACCGCCACGCGGGACTTCATCCGGCCGGTGGCGATGTCGTGGGTGACCCGGTCCAGCACCCGGACGGGGCGCAGCACCCAGCCGGTGAGCCGGAACGAGGCCATGACGGCCACGATCATGGCGGCCAGTTCACCGGCCGCGAGCAGCAGCCAGCCGCGCAGGATGCGCGAGCGCATCGCGCCGGTCGGCGAGTCGGTGAGCACCACCGCGACGACGTCGCCGTCCCGGACGACCGGGGAGGCGACCGGCAGGGAGCGGTGCTGCCAGGGCCAGATCTGCTTGGGGTCGTGGCTGCGCCGCCCGGCGAGTGCCTCGCTGTACGCGTTGTACGCCTCACCGCCGGTGGGCAGCGTCCAGCCGGCCGGGGCCGAGGTGACCGGCTTGCCGTCGCGGTCGAAGACGCCGGCCCTGATGCCGTACACCTCGTGGTACTGCAGCATCTCGGCCCGCAGCGTGCTCTCCCGTTCGCCGCCGCCGTCGGTGCTGACGTACTGCGCGAGCGCGGCGAAGCGCGCGGTGTCGTCGATGCGGTCGACGACGACCCGCTGCTGCTGGGTGGCGGCCAGGCTGGCGGCGAGCGGGAAGCCGAGGGCCAGCAGCACACCGGCCATCAGCACGATGAGCAGCGGCAGCAGCCGGGCATGCACGGGGGAACGGCCTCCTAGCCGGAGGGGACGACGAGGCGGTAGCCGACCCCGCGGACGGTCTCGATCAGGGAGGGCAGACGCAGTTTGGACCGCAGGGACGCCACGTGCACCTCGAGGGTGCGCCCGGTCCCCTCCCAACTCGTCCGCCACACCTCGCTGATGATCTGCTCACGGCGGAAGACCACCCCGGGCCGCTGCGCGAGCATCGCGAGCAGGTCGAACTCCTTGCGGGTCAGCGCCACGGGCTCGTCGCCGACCGTCACCTTGCGGGTGGCCGGCTCCACCCGGACCGGGCCGAGCACGATCACGTCGGACGTCTCCGCGCCCTCCGCCTCCGGACCCGCGGGCGCCTCCTGCGCCTTGCGGCGGCAGACGGCGTGGATGCGGGCGAGCAGCTCCCCGGTGTCGTACGGCTTCACCACGTAGTCGTCGGCGCCGAGGTTGAGTCCGTGGATCCGGGACCGCACGTCGGCACGGGCGGTCACCATGATCACGGGGATGGCGGTGCGGAGCCGGATGCGGCTGCACACCTCGAAGCCGTCCTGGTCGGGCAGGCCGAGGTCCAGCAGGACCACGTCGAAGCCGGGCCCGTGGTCGGGCAGCAGCGCGTGCAGCGCCTCCTCGCCGCTGCGGGCGTGGGTGACCTGCAGCCCGTGCTTGGCCAGTACGGCCGACAACGCGGCGGCGACCCGGTGGTCGTCCTCCACGAGCAGCAGTCTCATCCGTTCACCTCCCGCGACCCGGCGCTCGACGTCCTTCGCCTTCATGCTCCACCATCGAATACACGCCGATGGGCCACGTGCGCGTCAAGCGCCGCCCGGCCCTGTGTGGCGACTGTTACGGAGCCGGTACGCTGCACAACCGGCCGGGCTCACCCACAGTGCCGGATTTGTTCCAGCCGGTGACCGGATCGTGATGCTCAAGTTCCCCTCAGATGTGCTGACTCCGTTTGCCCGGCGTCAATAGGGTGATCGCCAAGGTCTGGTCAACCGACGAGGATGGAGCACACGCCGATGACCGAAGTGCCGGTGACCGAGGACGCCGTGACGGCGCCCGACGACCTGGTCGTACTGAAGGACGTGAACAAGCACTTCGGCGCGCTGCACGTGCTCCAGGACATCAACCTCACGATCGGCCGCGGCGAGGTGGTGGTCGTCATCGGCCCCTCGGGGTCGGGCAAGTCGACGCTGTGCCGCGCGGTCAACCGCCTGGAGACGATCGACTCGGGCCTGATCACGATCGACGGGAAGCCGCTGCCCCAGGAGGGCAGGGAGCTGGCCCGGCTGCGCGCCGACGTCGGCATGGTCTTCCAGTCCTTCAACCTCTTCGCGCACAAGACGGTCCTGGAGAACGTCACGCTCGGCCAGGTCAAGGTGCGCAAGGCAGGGAAGAAGGCCGCCGAGGACCGCGCCCGCGCCCTGCTGGACCGGGTGGGCGTGGGCAGCCAGGCGGACAAGTACCCGGCCCAGCTCTCCGGAGGCCAGCAGCAGCGCGTGGCGATCGCCCGCGCACTGGCGATGGAGCCGAAGGTCATGCTCTTCGACGAGCCGACCTCGGCGCTCGACCCGGAGATGATCAACGAGGTGCTGGAGGTCATGCAGCAGCTCGCACGCGACGGGATGACGATGGTGGTCGTCACCCACGAGATGGGCTTCGCCCGCTCCGCCGCCAACCGCGTCGTCTTCATGGCGGACGGGCGGATCGTCGAGCAGGCGACGCCCGACCAGTTCTTCAGCAACCCCCGGAGCGACCGGGCCAAGGACTTCCTCTCGAAGATCCTTCACCACTGAGACCGACACCGACGGTTCTGCGACCCTAAGGATGATCACCATGAGGTTCCGTACCACTGCCGCCGCCGGTCTGGCCGTCCTGGCCCTCACCGCGACCGCCACCGCGTGCGGCAAGGAGGGCTCGCCCTCCTCCTCGAGCACCCCCGACAAGAGCGGCTCCAGCAGCGCGGCCGCCGCCGAGCTGCCCACCTACACCGTCAAGACCGGGGTGGACCTGGCCGGGTCCAAGACCTGGGACCGGGTCAAGAAGAACGGCAAGCTCGTCGTCGGTGTCAAGGCCGACCAGCCGAACCTGGGCTACCAGGACCCGGGCAGCAAGAAGTACTCCGGCTTCGACATCGAGATCGCCAAGATGATCGCCGCCGACCTCGGCTTCGACGAGAGCAAGATCGAGTTCAAGACGATCCAGTCGGCCAACCGCGAGACCGCCCTGTCCGGTGGCCAGGTCGACTACTACGTCGGCACGTACACGATCAACGACGAGCGCAAGAAGTCCGTCTCCTTCGCCGGCCCGTACTTCGTCGCGGGCCAGGACCTCCTGGTCAAGAAGGGCAGCAACATCAAGAGCACGGACGACCTCAAGGGCAAGAAGGTCTGCTCGGCGACCGGCTCCACCTCCATCCAGCGCATCAAGGACGGCGGCTACGGCGCCGAGCCGGTCGAGTACGACTCGTACTCCCTGTGCGTGCAGAACCTCGCCTCCGGCCAGGTGGACGCGGTGACCACGGACGACGCCATCCTCAAGGGCTACGCCGCCCAGGACCCGGCCAACCTCGAGGTCGTCGGCAAGCCGTTCTCCGAGGAGCCCTACGGCGTCGGCCTGGCCAAGGACGACAAGGTCTTCCAGGACGCCCTCACCAACGCCCTGAAGAACCACGAGGACAACGGCGACTGGAAGAAGGCGTACGACGCCACGCTCGGCAAGTCCGGCGTGAGCGCCGAGATCCCGCAGCTCCAGTCCTGAAGCGGCCGGGACCCGGCCTGACCCGGGTCCCGTCCTCCCTCCCCGGCACGGCCCGAGCCTGATGCGCCGGCGGCCAGGAGCGGCCGTCGGCGCGCCCCTTTCGGAGAATCGATGAACGTACTGCTGGACAACTTCGCGCTCTTCCGCGAGGGGTTCCTCGGCACGGTGGAGCTGACCGCGCTCAGCGGGGCGATCGCCCTGGTGCTCGGGGTGATCATGGCCGCGTTCCGGGTGTCCCCGGTGCCGCCGCTGCGCGCCTTCGGCACGGTCTGGGTGACACTGCTGCGCAACACCCCGCTGACCCTGCTCTTCTTCATCGCGGTGCTGGTGCTGCCCCGCCTGGGGCTGAACACCTGGAGCTTCTTCCGGCTCGCCGTGCTCGCCCTGAGCTGCTACACCTCGGCGTTCATCTGCGAGGCCGTGCGCTCGGGCATCAACACCGTCCCGCTCGGGCAGGCCGAGGCCGCCCGCAGCCTCGGGATGACCTTCACGCAGACCCTGCGGCTGATCATCCTGCCGCAGGCCACCCGGACCGTGCTGCCGCCCATCGGCAGCCTGCTGATCGCGCTCACCAAGAACTCCGCGATCGCCGGTGGCTTCAGCGTCACCGAGCTGTTCAGCGTGCAGAAGGCGCTCGGTGAGAAGGGCTACAGCATCTTCGCGACCTTCATCTGGGTGGCGATCGCCTACCTCGTCCTCACCCTCCTCATCAGCGCGGTCTTCCGACTGCTCGAGAACCGGCTGGCGGTGGCCCGATGAGCGCGAACGTCCTCTTCGACGCACCCGGCCCCCGGGCCAAGGTCCGCAACCTGGTCGTCGGCGCGGTCGCCGCCCTGGCGATCCTCGCCCTGCTGTGGTTCGTCTACCGGCGGCTCGACGATTCCGGGCAGTTCGCCGCGTACCTCTGGGAGCCCTTCCAGTACACCGACATCCAGCAGCGCATCGTCGACGGCCTGCTCGCCACGCTGAAGGCCTTCGCGCTCTCCGCGGTCTTCTCGCTGTTGCTGGGCGCGGCGCTGGCGGCGGGCCGGCTGTCGGACCACGCCCCGGTGCGCTGGGTGGCGACCGTCGTCGTGGAGTTCTTCCGCGCGATGCCGCTGCTGATCATGATCTTCGCGTTGTACGTGGGCGTCTTCACCTCGGCCCCGCTGTGGGCGCTGGTGATCGGCCTGACCCTCTACAACGGCTCGGTGCAGGCCGAGATCTTCCGGGCCGGCATCAACGCCGTGCCGAAGGGGCAGCGCGAGGCCGCCTACGCCATCGGCCTGCGCAAGACGCAGGTCATGGTCTTCGTGCTCATCCCCCAGGCGGTCCGGGCGATGCTGCCGTCGATCATCAGCCAGCTGGTGGTCACCCTGAAGGACACCTCGCTCGGCTACATCATCACGTACGAGGAGCTGCTCTACACCGGCAACCTCATCGCGAAGAACAGCGCGGGCTTCCCCTTCATCCCGATGATCATCATCGTGGCGCCGATCTACATCCTGATGTGCCTGGCGCTCAGCGCCCTGGCCAACTGGATCGAGCGCCAGGGCCGCCGCAGCCGCAAGGGCGCGCCGCCGAAGGCCGGTGACATCAAGGCGGTGGAGGCCGCGGCGGAGTGACGGTGCGCCAGGCGCACCACGGCGCGGCAGGTGTCGTCACTTGACGCACGCACGCGCAGTAGGTTGCATACGCAATGTGACTGAGCAACTTCCCGGGACCGCGCAGTGGACCCGGTGATCATCGCGGGGGCGGGTCCGGTCGGGCTCGCCCTCGCGCTCTGCCTGGCCCGGCACGACGTGCCGAGCATCGTGCTGGACGAGCACGACCACGCGCCCTCGCTGCCCGCGGAACGCACGGCCGTCCTCAGTTCCGAGACCGCCGGACTGCTGGTCCGGCTGGGGCACCGGCGTCTCTACGAGGCCGGCGCCACCTGGGACGCGTGGCGGACGCTGCGCCGCCGCCAGGAGACCGTCCGGGTGGAGTTCGGCGACCCGGCCTCCGGCGGCCACGGGCCCTCCCCGCTGCACATCGGGCAGGAGCGCCTGGAACACGGACTGCGCGCGGCCCTGGCCGAGCAGGCGCTGGCGCGGATCGTCCCCGGGGCGCGCGTCGACGCCGTCGAGCAGGACGAGCGCGGCGTCAGCGTCCGCACCAAGGGCGCCAACGCCACCTGGTGGCGCGGGAGTCATCTGATCGGCTGCGACGGTCCGCGGTCCACTGTGCGCAAGCTGCTGGGCGTGCGCTTCCCCGGCCGCACGGCGGTCGACCGGCACGCCGTGGCCGCCCTGCGGGTCGCGCTGCCCGACGAGGGCGTGGCACTGCTGCACCGCGAGCCCCCAGGGCCGGGCGCGGGCCCGGAGGTGACGGCCCGTCCGCTGCCGGACGGGGTGTGGCGGCTGGACTGGCTGCTCCCCGCGCGCGGTGAGCCGCTCACCTCCGACGAGCTCGTCTCGCGCATCCGCGGCACCCTCACGGCCTGGTGCGGAAGCGTTCCTCCGTACGAGCTGCTGGGCTCCGCCGAGTACCCGGTGCACCAGCGGCTGGCCCGGCGCTGGCGGGCCGGACGCGTCTTCCTCGCCGGCGACGCGGCGCACCTCATGGGCGCGCTGGGCGCGCAGGGCCTGGAGGAGGGCCTGCGCGACGCCGACAACCTCGCCTGGAAGCTCTCCCTGGCCTGGCACCACGGGGCCTCGGACACCCTGCTCGACAGCTACCAGGCCGAGCGGCGCGGCGCGGTGGGCGCGCGGCTGCGGGCCACCGACCAGGTGCTGCCGCTGCTGCGGGCCAGCGGTGTCTGGCACACCGTGCGGCGTTCCGTGCTGTCGGGCTCCGCCCGGCGGTACGCCGAACTGCTCACCGACGGCCACCTCGGCCGGGGCCCGCTCGGCGCGCCCCCGGTCTACACCCGCTCACCGCTCGCGCTCCCCGCGCCCCGCGGGGCGGGCGCCGCGGCTTCGGCCTCCTCGGCGGCCGCGCCGTCGCCGCTGCTGGGGTCCTGCGCCACTCCCCCGGGCGGTGCGGTGGTCGACGTGCCGGTCACGGCGCTGGACGGTTCGCGGGCGCGTCTGTACGAGCGCCTCGGGCGTGACCTGCTGGTCGTCCTGGTCGCGCCGGGCACCGGCGTCTGGGAGAGCCGCCACTGGCTCACCGCGGGCCTGATGCCGCGGCTGGCCAAGGCGGTGGCGGCGCTGCCCACCCGGGCGGAACTGCTGGTCACGGAGGCCTATCCGGGGTCGACGGCGCACAGCGTGCTGCTGATCCGCCCGGACGGCCACCTGGTGACCGTGATGACCGGCTGCCGTCCGACCGAGCTGTACGCCTACGCCGACCTCGCCCGCGGCGGCCCCCCGAGCCCCGTCCAGGACCGCGTCCCCCACTGACGAGATCACGGGGCCCGGCGGTGGTCCGGAGCGGGCGCACGGCTGTGGCCGCCGGTCCCGTGCGGGCCTTCGGGCGGGGACGCTTCAGCGGGCGAACTCCGTCGCACGGGACTCCCGGACGACCGTGATGCGGATCTGGCCCGGGTAGGTGAGTTCCTCCTCGACCTGCTTGGCCACGTCGTGGGCGATGACCTGCGCCTGGATGTCGTCCACGTCCTCCGGGCGCACCATCACCCGGATCTCGCGTCCGGCCTGCATGGCGAAGACCTTGGCGACGCCCGCGTGCGCGGCGGCGATCTGCTCCAGTCGCTTGAGCCGGCGGACGTAGCTCTCCAGGGACTCGCGCCGTGCGCCGGGACGGCCCCCGGAGATCCCGTCGGCGGCCTGGGTCAGGACCGCCTCGACGGTCCGCGGGTCGACCTCGTTGTGATGGGCCTCGATGGAGTGGACGACGTCCTCGCACTCGCCGTGCCGTCGTGCCAGGTCCGCGCCGATGAGGGCGTGGCTGCCCTCGACCTCGTGGGTGAGGGTCTTGCCGATGTCGTGCAGCAGCGTGCCGCGCTTCGCCACGGCCGGGTCGATGCCGAGCTCGGCGGCCATCATGCCGGCGATGTGGGCGGACTCCAGGAGGTGGCCGAGCACGTTCTGGCCGTAGGAGGTGCGGTAGCGCAACCGTCCGAGCAGCGTGACCAGTTCGGGGTGCATGTCGGTGATGCCGATCTCGGTGAGGGCGTCCTCGCCGTGGCGCACGCACAGTTGCTCGACCTCGGCCTGCTTGCGCTCGTAGACCTCCTCGATGCGGTGCGGGTGGATGCGGCCGTCGGTGACGAGCGCGTCGAGGGCGAGCCGGGCGACCTCGCGGCGCACCGGGTCGAAGCAGGAGAGCAGCACCGCCTCGGGCGTGTCGTCGATGATGAGGTTGACCCCGGTGACGGCCTCGAAGGCACGGATGTTGCGGCCCTCGCGGCCGATGATCCGCCCCTTCATCTCGTCGCCCGGCAGTTGCAGCACCGAGACCACGGACTCGGCGGTCTGCTCGGTGGCCACCCGCTGGATGGCCCCGGCGACGATCCGCCGGGCGCGTTCCTCGCCGCGGTCGCGGGCCGCCCGCTCGATGTCGCGGACGATCACCGCCGCCTCACGCTTGGCCTGTTGCTCGGCGGACCGCACGAGGTCGGCGCGGGCCTCGGCGGCGGTGTAGGCGGCGACGCGCTCCAGGACCTCGCGCCGCTCCTCCTCCAGCCGGTTGAGCTCGGCGCGGCGGCGCTCCAGTTCCTCGCGTTCCTCCGCCAGTTCGCGGCGGCGCCGGTGGAGTTGCTCCGACTCGGCGTCGATGCGGGACTCCCGGTCGGCGAGCCGCTGCTCACGCCGCTCCAAGTCGGCCCGGATCTCGCGGACTTCCTCCTTGGCGGCGGACCGGATCTCCCGGGCCTCACGCTCGGCCGCGGCCCTGAGCTGTTCGCGTTCGGCGCGGAGCCGCTGGAGCAGCACGCCCGCGGTGACGGCGACGACCACGGTGACCGCCACGGCCACGGCCGTAAACACGGATTCGGTCCCCAGCGCGATGCCCATGGCACCAACTCCCGTATCTCTGAGGACGCGATCCCTCACCCGTTGTGAGGCTAGGTCGACTCAGAGGCACGGTCAAGGAACCTCAACGGAGGTTCAGTCGGGCAGGTAGTACTCGAGCGACTCCGGGTCCTCGCCCTCCTCCTCCAGGGCGCGGCGGACCACCCTGAGGGCGAGCCCCTCCGCGTACCCCTTGCGGGCGAGCATCCCGGCGAGCCGGCGGATCCGCTTCTCCCTCTCCAGGCCGCGGGTGGACCGGAGTTTGCGGTCGACGAGGGCGCGGGCCGTCTCCTCCTCCTGCTCCGCGTCGAGCTGCCCCACGGCCTGGCCGATCGCCTCGGCGTCCACCCCCCGGGTGCGCAGTTCCCGGGCGAGGGCACGCCGGGCGAGACCACGGCCGTGGTGCCGGGACTCCACCCAGGCGTTGGCGAACGCCTGGTCGTCGATCAGCCCGACGTCCTCGAACCGCTCCAGCACGTGCTCCGCCGCTTCCTCCGGGATCTCCCGGCGGCGCATGGCGTCGGCGAGCTGCTTGCGGGTGCGAGGGGTCCCGGTGAGCAGACGCAGGCAGAGCGCCTGCGCCTGGTCCACGGGGTCAGGTGGCGGCTCTTGCTCGGCCCTCGACAAGAAAGAGCCGCCACGATCCTTGTGCCCGGACGCCACCGTCAGGCCTTGGCGGCCGCGGCCTTGGTCGCCTTGGCGGCCTTGGGCGCCGGAACGGTCGCGGCCTCGGCCTTGGCCGGGTCGGTCACCGCCGCGGGAGCGACCGCGTCACCGGCGGGCTGCTCGCCCGCGGGCTCGGGCCGGACGCCGATGCCGAGCTTCTCCTTGATCTTCTTCTCGATCTCGTCGGCGAGGTCGGGGTTGTCGCGCAGGAAGTTGCGCGCGTTCTCCTTGCCCTGGCCGAGCTGGTCGCCCTCGTAGGTGTACCAGGCACCGGACTTGCGGATGAAGCCGTGGTCCACGCCCATGTCGATCAGGCCGCCCTCGCGGCTGATGCCCTGGCCGTAGAGGATGTCGAACTCGGCCTGCTTGAACGGCGGCGCGACCTTGTTCTTGACGACCTTGACGCGGGTGCGGTTGCCGACCGCGTCCGTGCCGTCCTTGAGGGTCTCGATGCGGCGGATGTCCAGACGCACGGAGGCGTAGAACTTCAGCGCCCGGCCACCGGTGGTGGTCTCCGGGGAGCCGAACATCACGCCGACCTTCTCGCGGAGCTGGTTGATGAAGATCGCGGTGGTCTTGGACTGGCTGAGCGCACCGGTGATCTTGCGCAGCGCCTGGCTCATCAGACGGGCCTGCAGACCCACGTGGGAGTCGCCCATCTCGCCCTCGATCTCGGCCCGCGGCACGAGGGCCGCCACGGAGTCGATCACGATGAGGTCCAGCGCGCCGGAGCGGATCAGCATGTCGGTGATCTCGAGGGCCTGCTCACCGTTGTCCGGCTGGGACAGCAGCAGGGAGTCCACGTCCACGCCGAGGCGCTTGGCGTAGTCGGGGTCGAGGGCGTGCTCGGCGTCCACGAAGGCGACCTTGCCGCCGGCCCGCTGGGCGTTGGCCACCGCGTGCAGGGTCAGGGTCGTCTTGCCGGAGGACTCCGGGCCGTACACCTCCACCACGCGGCCGCGCGGGAGACCGCCGACGCCGAGCGCGACGTCCAGGGCGGTGGATCCCGTCGAGATGACCTCGATGGGCTCGTTCGGCCGGTCGCCGAGGCGCATGACGGCACCCTTGCCGAACTGCCGTTCAATCTGTGCGAGCGCGGCGTCGAGCGCCTTCTCGCGGTCGGTTCCTGCCATGGGTTCCACCCTGGGTGTCTGAGTCGTTCGCTTCACGTCCATGACGCTACTGCCTGCCACTGACAATGCGTCCCGACGCCGCCCGGGCCTGTGGACAACCCCATGGGAGTCCGTGGAAACCCCTGGGGAACCGGGCCCGCGACATCCATGAGAATGGATGTTCGATTTTCGTGTCAAGCGACCCGCGAACCTCAGGCTCCCCCGTCGCCCGCACCACCCCGGCCGTCCCCACCGTCCCCGCCTTCCCCACCGTCCCCGCCGTCCCGGCGCCACCGCCACCGGAGCAGCTGCCGCCGCTGCGGCCCGTGCGCCCGCGGGTCCGTGACCGCGTACCGCTTCACGTACGCCCCGAGGAAGCCCTGCAGCGTCGCCGTCGCCGGGATCGCCACCAGCGCGCCCACCGCCCCCAGCAGCGCGGTGCCGACGATCACCGACCCGAAGGCCACCGCGGGGTGGATGTCGACGGTGCGCGCGGTGATCCGCGGCTGCAGCACGTAGTTCTCGAACTGCTGGTAGACCACGACGAAGCCCAGCACCCACACCGCGTCCCACGGGTCCTGCGTGAACGCGATCAGCATCGGCAGGGCCCCCGCCAGGTACGTGCCGACCGTCGGCACGAACTGCGAGACCACGCCGACCCAGACCGCCAGCGCCGGCGCGTACGGCACCCCGATGACCACGAACAGCACGTAGTGGGCGACCGCCGAGATCAGCGCCATCAGCGCCCGCGAGTACAGGTAGCCGCCGGTCTTGGCCACCGCGATCTCCCACGCCCGCAGCACCTCGGCCTGCCGGGCCGGCGGCAGCACCGAGCACACCGCGCGGCGCATCCGCGGCCCGTCGGCGGCGAAGTAGAAGGTGAACAGGCCGATCGTCAGCACCTGGAAGACCCCGCCGAGGACCGTCGCCGACAGCCCCCACACGTTGCCCGCCTGCCGCTGCACGTAGTTGCGCAGCCAGTCGGAGTGCAGCACGTTCTCCTGCAGCTTGCCGACGGACAGGTCGGTGCCGAAGGTCTGGTTGACCCACACGACCACGTCGTCGACGTACTCCGGCAGGTTGCGGCCGATCGAGGTGATCTGGTCCACCAGCAGGGAGCCGAGCAGCACCACGAAGATGCCGCCCGCGGCGAGCACGACCAGGAACACCAGCCCGGTCGCCCACCCCCTGCGCATGCCGCGCGCGGCCATCCAGTCCACCGCCGGCTCGATCGCCAGCGCGCCGAAGAAGGCCAGCAGGATGTTCACCAGCAATCCGATGACCTGGTGGAACGCCCAGTTCGCCAGCTGGAAGGCGGCCAGCAGCGCGATCGCCAGCACCATCGCCTTCGGTAGCCAGCGCGGCATCGCCGAACCCCCCGCCCCCTCCCCCGTACCCGTTCCGCTTCCCGGTTCCCCGGGATCCCCCGGCGACCGATGACCCTCGGTCGCCCCGTCTATCGTCTCGTCGCTTCCCGCCACGGCCCCAGTCTCACCCGTGCTCAGCGGCGCGAGGCCGGAACGTCGACGGCCGCGCAGACCGCCCGCCACACGTCCTTGGTCGTCCAGCCCGCGTCCAGTGCCTGGTGCACGGTCCGGCCGCCGAGCTCGGACATCACGTGGTCGCGCGCGAAGGAGTCGGCGTACGCCTCGCCGAAGTGCGCGCGCATCCGTTCCCAGAACACCGTCAGCTTCATGCGCCCAGTATCCCGCGCCGCGGGCCGAACGTGCGGGCGTCGCACACCGGCGCACCCGCCCGCCGCCCGGGGCCGGCCGGAGCGTTGGGTACACTGGGTGAAGCGAAGGGGAGTAGTCCCGCAATACCGGCTGGTCGACACACTGGACGTCCGTGGACGTCCCGGCCACCGGGCCGCCGCACCTGGTGCGGGGGTGGACGAGACCTTCGGCCAAGGCAAGACGTGGTCCGCGCCTCCGTGCGGGCCGCTCCGTCGTGCCGGGCCGTTGGCGCTTCCCCGTCGCCCCCTGGGTGCCGTCGAGTCCGCGGTCCGGCCCCAGCAGAAAGCACCGGAATGACCTTCGACCCCCTGGCGCTCGTCACCGCCTTCGGGCTGATCTTCCTCGCCGAGCTCCCGGACAAGACGATGTTCGCCTCCCTGGCGATGGGCACGCGCATGCGGCCGCTGTACGTCTGGTTCGGCACCTCGACCGCCTTCGTCGTGCACGTGGCCATCGCGGTCGGCGCCGGCAGCCTGATCGGCATGCTGCCGAACATGGCGGTGAAGCTGGTCTCGGCCGCCCTGTTCGCCTTCGGCGCCGTGATGCTGCTGCGGGGCGGGGGCGACGACGACCACGACGAGGCCGGCAGGACCGTGACCGGCTTCTGGCCGGTGTACTCCACCGCCTTCACGGCCGTGTTCATCAGCGAGTGGGGCGACCTCACGCAGATCACCACCGCCAACCTGGCCGCCACCAACGGTTGGCTGCCGACCGCGATCGGCTCTGCCGCCGCCTTGATGGCGGTCTCCGCCCTCGCGCTGGTGGTGGGCCGGTTCATCGCCAAGAAGGTCCCGCTGAAGACCATCCAGCGGGTCGGCGGCGTCTGCATGGCGGGCCTGGCCGCCTGGACCCTGGTCGAGGCCTTCACGGGCTGACGGTTCAGCGGGCGCTCACGGGCCCGCGTACGGGCCGCTCACGGGCCGGCGTCCGGACCACCGGGCGCCGTTCCCGGCGGGCGTCGTGCGGTCGCCCCGGCCTGCCCCCCGGGCCCACCACCCGTCACACTTCCGCATTTCGTCCGCTTTTTCCGAATGGCGCCATTAAGCACCGTGATGACCCGGGATGTTTGGCGGGCGTACATTCGGTGTATGCGATCGGCAGCGCTGGAGGACGACCTTCGTGCTCCGGCTCCAGGCCCCGGCGGGGACCCGGAGCCGCGATGAAGGACAGTCTCACGCACCGCCTGCGGCGGCTGCCCGGGCGGCGGGCGGCTCCGCCCGGCTCCGGTACCGGCCCCTCCTGGGTGACGCAGGTGACCCAGGGCCACGGGCCGCTGGCGCTGGCGCTGTTCATGATCGGCTCCATCGTGGTCACCGGCTTCATCCTGCCGCCCACCGAACACCTCGCCTCGCTGATGGTGGTGGTCCCCGCCACCACGGCCGTGCTGGCGGGGCCGGGGACGACGACCCTGAGCGCCGCGCTGTCCTGTGTCGCCGCCTTCGTGCTGGACGTGCACGACGACCTGCTCGGCACCTCCATACCTGCCGTGCACCAGTTGGAGATCCTCCTCGTCTCGGCCTTCGTCATCGCCTCACGCAGCATCCGTGACCGCAGCGTCCGGGAGCTGATGGAGGTGCGGATCGTGTCCGACACCATCCAGCGCGTCCTGCTGCGCCCGTTGCCCCCGCGCATCGGGCCGTTGCTCGTACGGGCGACGTACCACGCCTCCCATCCGTACGCGCAGATCGGCGGGGACCTGTACGCGGTGGCCAGGAGCGCCGCGGGGGTGCGCTTCCTGATCGGGGACGTCAAGGGCAAGGGGCTGCCGGCGGTCGAGGACGCGGAGGCCCTGCTCGGGGCGTTCCGGGGGGCCGCCCGCAAGTTCGGCTCGCTCCCGGAGCTGGTGGCCGACCTGGAGCACGCGGTGCGCGGCCACTTCGAGGAGACCGGGCGGACCGACAGCGACGCCGTGGAACGGTTCATCACCGCGCTGGTCCTGGAGGTCCCCGACGACTGCGCCGAGATCCACATGGTCAACTGCGGACACCCCCCGCCCTACATGGCGCAGCGTTCCGACACCCTGCTCCTGTCGCCGGCCGTGCCCGCTCCCCCGCTCGGCCTGGGCAGCCTGAACGCCGACGACTACGTCGTCGACACCTTCCCCTTCGGCCACGAGGCGACGCTGCTGCTCTACACCGACGGGGCCATCGAGGCCCGCAACGACGCCGGGCAGTTCTACGACCTGGGGGCGCACGTGGCCGCCTGGCCGGGCTCCCGCCCGGAGGAGCTGCTCCAGCACGTGCTCGACGGGCTCTCCCTGCACGTGGGCGGCGGCGCCGTCAAGCTCGACGACGACATCGCCATGATCGCGGTGCGGTACGGCGACGGGTTCCCCTCGCCCTCCCCCGCGCCGTCCGACGAGCGGCTCCTCACCTCCTGACGCGGTCCCGGCCGCGGGCCGTCCCCCCGGGGGAAAACGCCGGGGTGCGGGGGCTGGTGGGGTGGGGGAGGGTGAGGTGGGAGGTGTGTGCGGATGGCGGGTGGCGGTGACGTGCTCCTGCTCGTCGACGAGGACGGGCGGGTGGTGGAGTGGCGGCCGGGGGCCGAGGAGTTGTCCGGCCTGCCCGCCGAGGGCGCCGTGGGGCGGCCCGTCGCCGACCTCGTGCGCGAGCCCGGTTCCGCCCTGGCCCGCGGCGAGCTGCTCGTCCGGCCGCTCCTACGCGGCGCCGCCGTGATGTGGGAGGTGCGCGCGGGCGACGGCGACACCCTGGGCGAGCGGGACGCCGCGCTGCTGAAGGTGATGTTCACGCAGGCCCCGGTGGGTCTGCACGTCCTCGACGACCAGCTGCGCCTGGTGCGGATGAACAGCGCGACGCGGGCGCTGCACGATGCGCCGCTGAGCCCGGGACGGCCCTTCGGCGAGGTATTCCAGTTGGACGACCCGGTGACGGAGGAGGAGGTCGCCCGGCGGGTGCTCGAGACGGGGGAACCGGTGCTCAACCGCCTGGTGCGCGGCGCGCTGGGCGAGGGGCGGCCGCGCCGGCGCATGTACCTCTCCTCCGTCTTCCGTCTGGAGGGCCCGCACGGCGAGGTGCTGGGACTGGTGGCCGCGGCCTCCGACGTCACCGAGCGGCAGACGAGCCGCCGGCGGATGGCCGTGCTGGACTCGGTGCGCGAACGGGTGGGCCAGCGGCTGGACGTGGTGGCGGTCTGCGAGGAACTGGCGGAGGCGGTGGTCCCGGCGTTCGCCGGCATCGTGGTGGTGGAGGTCGTGGAGGACGTCGTGCGGGGCGAGGTGCCGCCACTGGTCCCCGTCGACCGGGACGTGCCGCTGCGCAGGGCCGCCTACCGCGGCAAGGTGTCGGCGTACCCGGTGGGCGACGTCCGGCACCTGCCGTACGGCACCCCGTTCGCCCGTGTGCTGGCCGATCTGAAGCCGCGGCTCGTCCCGGTGGACGAGGACACCATGTGGCTGGCGGCGGACCCGGCCCGCGCCGACGCGATCCGCCGGCAGAACGTGCACTCCCTGATCGTGGCGCCGCTGGCGGTGCGCGGTGAGGCGCTGGGCCTGGTCAGCTTCTACCGGCACGACGACGAGGACCTCTTCGACGAGGACGACGTGCGGCTGGCGCTGGACGTGTGCACCCACGCGGCGCTGTGCATCGAGAACGCCCGGCGCTTCACCCGCGAGCGCACCATCGCCGCGACCGTGCAGCGCCGGCTGCTGCCGCAGCGGCCGTCACCGCGGATCGCGCTGGAGACGTCCCACCTCCACCTGCCGGGCGTGGAGGGCGGCGGGGCGTGGTTCGACGTGATCCCCCTGCCCGGCGCCCGGACGGCCCTGGTCGCCGGTGACGTCAAGGGGCGGGGCGTCGAGGCCGCCACCACCATGGGGCAGTTGCGGACGGTCATCCACTCCCTCGCCGCGCTCGACCTGCAGCCCGAGGAACTGCTGGCGCGGCTGAGCGACACGGCGACCCGGCTCGCGGAGGAACGGGCGGCGCTCCCTGCCGGCGACCCGCTGCACCGCGAGCCGCTGACCGCGGAGTGCGTCATCGCCGTCTACGACCCGCTCGACCTCACCTGCACCATCGCCCTCGCGGGGCACCCGCAGCCGGTCGCCGTCTTCCCCGACGGCGCGATCGAGGCGCTGCCCGTCTCCCCCGGACCGCTGCTGGCCGAGTCGGGCAACGCCCCTTTCACCGCGACCACGGTCACCCTGCCCGACCGCACCACCCTGCTGTTCGGCACCTCCTCGCTGACGGACCTGCTGCACCCGCGCTCCGGGACGCTGCACGGCCTGCTGGAGCGGTACGGCCGGGGTCCGTTGCAGGAGCTCAGCGACGCCTTCGCGTACGCCGTCAACGACGGCAGCCGGCCCGGGGACCTGCTCATGCTGCTCGCCCGCACCCGGGGGTTCCCCGGCGACCGGGTGCTGACCTGCCCGCTGCCGAGCGACGCGGAGGCGGCGCCCATCGCACGGTCGATGGCGCGGCGCCGGCTGGCGCAGTGGGGGGTCGACGAGGAGACGGCCTTCACCACGGAGCTGATCGTCAGCGAACTGGTCGGCAACGCGGTGCGGTACGGGGCGCCGCCCCTGCAACTGCGACTCGTCCTGGACGCCACGATGACCTGCGAGGTCAGCGACGGGGGCGCGAGCGCGCCCCATCTCAAGCACGCCCGCACCCTGGACGAGAGCGGCCGCGGCCTGTTCATCATCTCCCGCTGCGCGGACCAGTGGGGCACCCGTTACCACGCCGAGGGCAAGACCATCTGGGCCGAGCAGACGCTGCGGACCCCGGCGCCGGCGCAGACAGACGGCGGCACCGGGCCCTGATCAGCCGGGCCCTGATCAGCCGGGCGGGCGCGGCGGCGCCGGCCGCGCGGCGAGCGAGCGCAGTGCGAGGGCCGCCGCCACCTCGGCGAGGCCGAGCAGGACGAGCCACAGCCCGATCAGGCGGGCCAGCGCGACCGCCGACTGCACCGGGAAGGCGAGCACGACGACACCGGCGACGACCCCGAGCGCGGCCACGGCGAACGCCATGCCGCGGTGCGGCATGTCCCGCCCCGTGACGGCGACGAACCCGACGAGCAGCCCGGACACCAGCCAGTACGCGCCGAGGACGAGGGAGAGCACAGCCGCGGTCTGCAGCGGGTGCCGCAGGCAGAGCACCCCGGCGAGCACGGCGACGACCGCGACGACGACCGCCGTCACCCTGCTGCCGCCGTCCGGGCGGGAGAACGCCGTGACGAAGCGGAACACCCCCGTGGCCAGCAGGTAGAGGCCGATGACGACCGCCAGCACGTGCAGCGTCTCGTCCGGCCAGACCAGCACGATCACCCCGGCGGCGAGCGTCGCGAGGGCGAAGCCCAGCGACCACCCCCAGGAGCCGCCCAGTTTGCCGAGCACCTCCTCGGGGTCGGCCGGCCCCTGCGTCGGGGCGTGTCCGTACGGTGCGTTCATGGTGTCTCCCGGCGCAGCGCGCGGCGGCGTGCGCCGCCGCGCGACGAGGACGGCTCAGTGCAGGACCTTCTCCTTGAACCGCTGGAACTCCTCCTCCGTCAGGTCGCCCTTCGCCTTCAGCTCCGAGAGCTTGGCGAGCGCGTCGACCCCGCCCGCCGCCGTGCCGGTGCCGCCCGCGGTCTCGCGGACGTAGTCGTCGAACGCCTTCTGGCGGGCGTGCATCTGCTCCGCCTCGCGCTTGCCCATGCCCGAGCCGCGGAAGAGGAGGTACGCCAGGATGCCGACGAAGGGGAGGACGAGCACGAAGAGCAGCCAGGCCGCCTTGGCCCATCCGTTCATGCTGTCGTCGCGGAAGACGTCCATCACGACGCGGACGATGAGGAAGATCCACAGGACCCACAGGAAGATCCACATCATCGTCCAGAACGCGCCCAGGACCGGGTAGTCGTAGGCGAGGTACAGGTGACCGGTCATTTCCGTCTCCTCCTGGCGCCCGCCCCGTACGGTTGCGGGGAGGGCGCGGACCGGGGGCGGATGCCCGCCCGTGTGCGGCTCGGTGAGCCGGGGTCAGCTCTCCGACGGTGCCGCCCCATCGGCCGGCTCCCGCGCCTCGCCCTCCTTGAGGGAGAGGGACAACTGCGCGTCCTTGACGTCGGCGACGACGGTGTCCCCGGGGTTGAGGGTGCCGTCGAGCAGCATGTTGGAGAGCCTGTTGTCGAGTTCGGTCTGGATGGTGCGGCGGAGCGGCCGTGCGCCGAACTCCGGTTGGTGGCCCCGGTCGGCCAGCCACTCCTTGGCCGCCTGCGTCACCTCGAGGCCGACCTGCTGGGCGTGGAGCCTGCGGCGGCTGCGCTCCAGCAGGAGGTCGACGATCTGCACGAGGTCCGGCCGGGTCAGCGCGTGGAAGACGATGATCTCGTCGATGCGGTTGAGGAACTCGGGCCGGAAGTGGGCGTGGAGCTCGGCCATCAGGTCGTCCCTGATGTCGTCGATCGCCCCTTCGTGGTCGAGGATGTGCTTGGAGGCGATGTTGCTGGTCATGATGACCACGGTGTTCCGGAAGTCCACGGTGCGTCCCTGGGCGTCCGTCAGGCGCCCGTCGTCCAGGACCTGCAGCAGCAGGTTGAAGACGTCCGGGTGGGCCTTCTCGACCTCGTCGAACAGCACGACGCTGTACGGCTTGCGGCGGACCGCCTCGGTGAGCTGCCCGGCCTCCTCGTACCCCACGTAGCCGGGCGGGGAGCCGACGAGCCGGGAGACGGTGTGCTTCTCCTGGAACTCGCTCATGTCGAAGCGGATCATGCGCTCGGGGTCGCCGAAGAGCAGCTCGGCGAGGGCCTTGGCCAGTTCCGTCTTGCCGACGCCGGTCGGGCCGAGGAAGAGGAAGCTGCCGGTGGGCCGGTCGGGGTCGCCCATGCCCGCGCGTCCGCGGCGCACGGCCTGGGCGACGGCGTCGACCGCCTCGTCCTGGCCGATCACCCGCTTGTGGAGGGCCTCCTCCAGCTTCATCAGCCGCTCGCGCTCGGTCTCGGTCAGCTGGGAGACCGGGATGCCGGTGCGCGCGGACAGCACCTCGGCGATGTCCTCGGCGGTGACGCCGGGCGTCTGCTCCCGCTGCGCGGCCATCGCGGCGCGTTCGTGCTCCAGGTCCCGGATGCGCTCCTTGAGGCCGCCGGCGCGCTCGAAGTCCTCGGTGCTGACGGCCTCGTCCTTCTCGCGGCGGAGCTTGGTCAGGCGCTCCTCCAGCTCGTCGGACGGGCCCGGGCCGCCGAGGGAGCGCAGGCCCACGCGGGCCCCGGCCTGGTCCATGAGGTCGATCGCCTTGTCGGGCAGGAAACGGTCGCTGATGTAGCGGTCGGAGAGGGCGGCCGCGGCGTCCAGCGCCTCGTCGGTGTAACGCACCTGGTGGTGCGCCTCGTAGGCGTCGCGGAGCCCGCGCAGGATCTCGACCGTCTCGTCGACGGAGGGTTCGGGCACCATCACCGGCTGGAAGCGCCGCTCGAGGGCGGCGTCCTTCTCGATGTACTTGCGGTACTCGTCGATGGTGGTGGCGCCGACGACGCTCAGGTCACCGCGGGCCAGGGCGGGTTTGAGGATGTTCCCCGCGTCCATGGCGCCCTCGCCGCCCGCCCCGGCGCCGACGACGGTGTGGAGTTCGTCGATGAACAGGATGACGCTGCTCTTCGCGGCGGTGACCTCGTCGATCACCTTCTTCAGGCGTTCCTCGAACTCGCCGCGGTACTTGGAGCCGGCCACGAGTCCGGCCAGGTCCAGCCCGACCACCCGGCGGTCCCGCAGGGACCTGGGCACCTCCCCGGCCACGATCCGCTGGGCGAGTCCCTCGACGATGGCGGTCTTGCCGACGCCCGGGTCCCCGATGAGGACGGGGTTGTTCTTCGTCCGCCGGGAGAGCACCTCGACGGTCTGCTCGATCTCCTCGCCGCGGCCGACCACCGGGTCCAGCCGTCCGCCGCGCGCCTCCTCGGTGAGGTCGCGGCCGTACTCGTCGAGCGTCGGGGTGTCGGTCGGCGCCGGCCGGCTGCCGCCGGCCTTGCCCGCGAGGGCCGTGGGATCGCCGCCCTCGGAGCGCATCTCCAGGCCGGAGTGCGGGTCGTCGGCGAGCGCGGCGAGGATGTGCTCCGGGCCGATGTAGGAGGCGCCGGAGGCCTGGGAGCGCGCGTGGGCGGCGAGCAGGGCGCGTTTGGCGGCCGGGGTGAGCGCGGGCTCCCCGCTCCCGGTGCCCGAGGGCAGGACCGCGGCCACGTCCTCGGCCAGCCGGTCGGGGTCCACACCCGCCTGTTCCAGCAACTGCCGGCCCGCGGCCACGCGGGTGGCCGCCCACAGCAGGTGCTCGGTGTCGAGGTCGGCGCCGTCCGCGGCCGCCCGGCTCGCGGCGGCCGCCAGCAGTTCGTTCGAGGAGTCGCTGAGCAGGCGCCCGATGGGGACGCGCTGGACGGCGGGCGGCGATGCCGCCGGGCTCATCCCGAAGAAGCGGTTGAAGAGGTCGGAGAACGGGTCGCCGGACCCGAAGGGGGAAGTCGTCACCTTGCCCACCCGTCCGGCGGGCACACAACGGCTGAGTGGCGCCCGCCGTAGTCGAATTGCCCGTACTCCACCAGTGTTGGCCCGATCGGACGCACCTGCCACCGCAGTGGCCGCACGCTCGCGGAACGCGCCCCGGCGGGCCGCTCGGCGCGGGCGGACCCGGGCGGGGGCGGGGCGCTCAGCCGGTCCGGGCGGTGGGCCTGGTGTCGCGGTGCGCCGGGGGCACCGGCAGCTCGTCCGGCATCTCGCGTGCGGGGTTGCCGGCCCAGTGGGCGCCGTCCGGCATCTCCTCGCCCTTCATCAGGAAGGAGTCGGGCGCGAGGACCGTCCTGTCGCCCATCGTCACGCCGTAGTGGACGAGGGCGCCGACACCGATGGTGCAGCCGGCCCCGAGGGCGCTGTGGTCGGACTTGAAGGTGCCGTCCTCCTGCGAGTGGCACTGGATCCGGCTGCCCTCGTTGAGGACGCACTCGTCCCCGATGCTGACCAGGGAGCGCTCCGGGAAGTAGCACCCGTCGTCGAAGACGCGCCGTCCCACCCGGACGCCGAGCCAGCGCCAGACGACGCCCTTGAAGGGCGTGCCGTTGAAGACCATGATCGCCTCGCTCACGCTGGTGACCTTCCAGTACCGCTCGTGGCGCCAGAAGGGACGCTCGTAGATCGAGCAGTACAGCGGCCTCAGTCCCCGGAAACCGGTGGCGATGCGTTCGGAGACCACCATGTCGGCGACCGTGAAGGCGAGCGTGAGGATGTTGGCGAGCGCGATCACCGACACCCCGAGCGCGGCGTACAGGTCCGCGGCCACCGACACCACGAGTGCCACCCAGAAGAAGAACACCCATCGCACGAGCAGATGCAGCGCCATGGTGAGGACGTTGTGCTTGTTCTTGGCCGCCAGTCGGCTCCGGAAGGTCTCGCCGTCCTTGAGGTGGTCGAACTTGCTGTCGCGCAGGACGGACCGCGGGATCTCGAAGCTGGGCGAGCCCAGCAGGCCGACGTCCTGCCGCACCTTCCCGTCCACCGGGACCATGACCTTGGTCGCCAGGAGGCAGTTGTCCCCCGTCCTGCCCTGCGAGGGGTAGGCGACGTAGTTCCCGACGAAGTTGTGCGGCCCGATGGTGACCCGCGAGACGCAGAAGGACGAGCTGGAGAAGTCGGCGTTGATGATCGACAGTCCGTCGGCCACCATCGTCCCCCGGCCGACGGTGCTGAGGAACGGGTTGTCCTGCTTCATGATCGTGCCGAAGTTCGACCCGGTCTGCTCCGCGCGGGAGAGCCGGTAGCCCAGGCCGCCGAGGTAGTGGACGATGGCCGAGCTGTCGCCGAACAGGGTCTTGAAGAAGCGCCGGTTGGTGACGAAGCCGATGGTCCGGTGCATCCCGTACCGGAAGCCGAACAGGGGGTAGACCGTGTCCGGTCTGACGGCCCGGTTCAGCACGCGCGGGACCGTCACCGTGAACAGCAGGCCGAGCACCACCGCGCCGAAGAACAGGGCGACCGAGGTGACCAGGGCGTCGGAGTAGAACGCCCAGGTCGTCAGCGCCCTGGGGCCCGGCTCCAGGAGCGAGGCGAACTGCGGCACGGCGGCGAACAGCAGCACCGTGCCGGCGACGGCCAGCGGCACGTAGACCAGGACCGCTCCGAGCAGCTGCGAGAGCGTGTAGCCCGCCCTGCGCGCCGTGCCGCAGCGGGCGGGGCCGACGGCCCGGTAGTCGACGTCGGCCGGCTGGGCCGGGGACCCGTGCCAGTGCTCGCCGTCGGGCACGCGCTGACCGGCGTGGAGCGAGGACGCGTGCCCGAGCTGGGTCCCGTCGCCCATGACCGTGTCGACGTCGATCACCGTCACCTCGCCGACGAGGACGTCCCTGCCGAGCGTGACGGGGCCGGTCCGGATCACCCCCGACTCGGCGCGGTAGCAGGAGAAGAACACGTCCTTGCGGATCACCGTGTCGTCGCCGATGGTGAGCAGGTCGGTGCAGACCGGCACGCGCCGTGACAGGACGGTGACCCGCCGCCCGATCCTGGCGCCGAGCGCGCGCAGGTAGAGCGTGTACAGCGGCGATCCGTGGAAGAAGACCAGCGGGTCCGACCTGATGAGCGTCTTGACGCACCAGAAGCGCAGGTAGTCCATGCTCCAGATGCGGATCCTCCGGGGCCGCCACCGGCCGACGAGCACCCACTTGGCGACGATGGGGAGCAGGCACACCGCGGCGAAGGTGACGGCGCCGAAGGTGATCGCCCGCAGGTAGGTGTCGACCAGGCCCGAGGCGCCGGCGATCCAGTCCACGCCCTTGGTGAGCACCAGGGCGGCGCCGAAGGAGTACGCCACGAAGAAGGCGAGCTGCAGCACCCCGCAGAGCACGTAGTGCGGGGCGCCGGACGGTGGTCCAGCCGCCGGCCGCGGTGCGGGCGCGGAGGGGGCCGGAGCGGGAGCCGCGGAGAGAGCCGCGGAGGGGGCCGGAGGGGCCTCGTCCAGGGCGGCGGCCAGGCTGCGGACGGTGGGATGGCGGTAGATCTCCTTCATCGACACCGAGGGGGCGTCCGGCCGCTTCCTCAACCGCGCGCAGAAGTGCGCCATCACCAGCGAGTCGGCGCCCAGGTCGTCGAAGAAGTGGCTGTCGACAAAGTGGCTGTCGACGCGGACCTGTCCGGTGTGGACGACACCGGACAGGGTCTCCGCGAGGATCCTCTCCGTGCCGGTCCGGGGACCGGCACGATCACCCCCGGCGGTCGGGGCCTCGTCCTGATCGCGCCGACGGACGTCGGCGGGTTTGTCCACCATGTGATCCCCTGAGGGTCCACGACCGTCCGCACCCAGCGGCCCGCTGCCACGAGGTCGTGGGCACGTGTCCGGCCGTACGGGAAGAAGTCGTCTCCTTGCAGTCTCGGACGTCCCGCGCCGGGGCGCCAACCGCCGGGCCCGCGACGGCTGGAGCGGTCACCGTGCGTAGGGTGGCGGCCCGCCGGGCCGACCGGCGGTGCGCCCGGGAGGCCGCGCGACAGGCCGCCGCCGCGGGGTCGTGCCACGATGTGCGGGTGGGTGCGTTCTCGTCACTGCAAGCAACGGGGCAGACTCCGCGCCGCCCCGGCGTGACCACTCCGCGCCTGAGTTTCCTGCGCACCGAGACGGCGGGCGCCGGCTTCCTGCTGGCGGCCACGGTCATCGCCCTGGCCTGGGCCAACCTGGCGCCGGAGAACTACGAGTCGGTGTGGCACACCCGTCTGTCGTTCACCCTGGGCTCGCAGGGGGTGTCGCTCGACCTGCGGGAGTGGATCAACAGCGGGCTGATGACGCTGTTCTTCTTCATCGTCGGCCTGGAGGCCCGCCGGGAGTTCGACCTCGGGGAGTTCCGCGAACGGACCCGGATCACCCTGCCGACCACGGCCGGACTGGCCGGGATGCTCGTACCGCTCGGCCTCTACCTCGCCTTCACCCACGGCACACCCGACGCGCGCGGCTGGGGCACGGTGATCTCCACGGACACCGCCTTCGCCCTCGGCCTGTACGCCCTGCTGGGCCGCAGACTCCCGGCGGCCACGCGGGCGTTCATCCTGACCGCGTCGGTCGTCGACGACTTCATCGCACTCGCCGTCATCGCGTTCGCCTACACCAGCGGCATCTCCTGGCCCGAACTGCTCGTCGCCATCGGCATCTTCGTCGTCGGGCTCGGCGCGTCCACGTGCATCGTTCGGGCCTGCGGCGAGTTCCGCGGCGCCGCCTACGCGCTGACCGGCGTGGCCGTGTGGTTCGCGCTGCTGGGCTCCGGGGTGGACCCGGTCGTCACCGGGCTGGCGCTCGGTCTCATGGCCTGCGACCATCCGGCGCGCGGCGCCGACCTGCGCCGGGCGAGCACGCTCTACCTGCGCTTTAGAGAGCAGCCGACACCCGCGCTGGAGCGCACGGCCCGGCGCGGCCTGGCGCTGTCGGTGTCGCTCAACTCGAGGCTGCAGGAGCTGTTCCGCCCCTGGACCAGCTATCTGATCGTCCCCGCCTTCGCCCTGGCCAACGCGGGCATCACCCTCGACGCGCAGCAGTTGACGGCCGCGTTCGCCTCTCCCGTCACCTTGGGCATCGTCGTCGCCTATGTGGTGGGCAAACCCCTCGGCGTCGTGGGCGCCTCGGCGCTGACCACACGGCTCAGCCGCGGCCGGCTGCGCCCCCCGGTCGGCTGGGGCGCGGTGACGGCCGGCGGCACCATCTCCGGCATCGGCTTCACCATCGCGCTGCTCATCGCGGCCCGCGCGTTCCAGGGCGGACGGCTCGCCGAGGCGAAGGTCGGCATCCTCACCGCGGTGCTCCTCTCCTTCCTGCTCACCTGGTGCGTGACGCTCGTGCTGTCCCGGCTGCCCCGGGCGGTGCGGCGGCGGGCGCTGCTCGGCAAGGCGCAGCAACTGGAGGACCTGGCCGTCCCCGTGGACCCGGAGCGCGACCACATCCGCGGCCCGCACGACGCCCTGGTGACGGTCGTCGAGTACGGGGACTTCGAGTGCCCCTACTGCGGCGAGGCGGAGCCCGTCATCCGCGACCTGCTCGCCGACTTCGGCGACGTCCGGTACGTGTGGCGCCACCTGCCGCTCGCCGACGTGCACCCGCACGCCGTCCAGACCGCCCGCGCCGCGGAGGCCGCGGCCGAGCAGGACCGTTTCTGGGAGATGCACGACCAGATCTTCGCCCACCCCCAGGCGCTGGACGTCCGCGGACTGGAGCGGCTGGCCGTGGCGGTGGGGCTCGACATGGACCGCTTCCGGCACGACATGGAGACCCGCTCCGTCGCGGTCCGCGTCGCCGAGGACGCCGAGTCCGCGGACCTGAGCCACGTGTCGGGCACACCGACCTTCTTCATCAACGGCCGCCGCCACTACCGTGCGTACGACATCGAGACCCTCTCCGCGGCGGTCCGCGTCGCCCTGGAACACGCCAAGGCGGCCCTCCACCACTGACGCCCGCCGGGCGGATGCCTGCCCTCGGACCCCGGACGGCGTCAGTTAATGAGACGGGCGGGCAGGGTGACGGAGTGGAGCACGTACTCCAGGGGGCCGCGCCGGAAGACGCGGGTCCACAGGAGGGCGGCGAGCACGGCCGTCGCCGTGAAGCAGAGCCAGAGCGCGACGGCGCCGGTGTAGGACCGGTCCTGGTCGTCGAGGTCGAACGCGCCGAGGGCGACGATGTGCCCGGCGTACGCGGTCAGCGAGACCGAGCCGACGGCGATGACGGGCGCGGCCAGACGCCGCAGGCCCGCCGAGCGGTCGACGAGGACGAGGCAGCCGGCGAGCACCAGGAGGGCGACGCCGGTGTTGCCCAGGATCGAGAAGGTCGTCTGGCTGTGCGGTGCGGCCACGAGCAGCCAGGCCGGGGTGGTGTACCCGGGTGAGCCGACGGCGTCGGACCACCAGGCGGCCCCGGCCGGACCCCCGTCCGTGGCGGCGCCCACCGCGCCGAGCGCACCCGGCACCAGGTGCAGGGCGAGCCACGACCCGCCGTAGCCGGCCGCGGTGAGGACGCCGCCGTACCCGGCGAGCCTGGCGCGTACGCCGGGGCGGCCGAGGTCGAGCCAGGCGACAGCCATGCCGGCGACGATGAACGGCAGCCAGGTGAGCACCGGGTAGTCGCCGGTGACGAGCAGGTCGAGGAGGCCGTCCCCGCCGCTGACCACGGCCACCGGGTCGTGGTCGGCGAGGACGTCGGCCCATCCCCCGCCGTAGGCCGCCACGCGCAGCGGGTACAGCACCTGCGGCAGCACGAGGGCGGCCACGAGCGCGACGAGCGCCAGATCGCGTGCGCTCCGCAGCCGTCTCAGCGGGAGCGCGAGGGCGAGGGCCAGGCCGTAGTAGGCGAGGATCACGTTCACCGAGGTGTCGAGGGCCGTGAGCACCCCGCCCAGGACCACCAGGACCGCGGAGCGGATGAGCACCCGGCCGGCGGCCTGCCGTCCGGCCCGCCCGGTCCGCGGCTCGGGCCGGCCGGTGAGGATGACCAGCGTGAATCCGGCGAGCAGCGCGAACAGCGCCGAGGAGCGGCCGCGGGACATCTCCGCCGCCCAGCCCACGGGCCCGCCGCCGGGAGGATCGGGACCCACGTGCGACGCGTACATGCCGAGCACCGCCAGTCCGCGGGCGAGGTCGAGTCCCACCAGGCGGCCCGTGGTCGGGCCCTGTCCCACCGCGCGCGCCGCTTCCCGCGGGGCGCCCGGTGTTACGTTGGTCATTGCTCCAGGGTTGTGCAGACCGCCCGCGGCGCCCCATCCGGCAGTCGTCCGGAACCGCCTCCGCCTCCTGACCCCCGCTCCCCCGTCACCTGGCCGGACGCGGCCCGGGTCCCCGCCGGACCGCCCGCGGCGTGGTAGGAATCGGACAGGGGTCCGGTGGTGAGTGGAGCACGCGTGATCCGGGTATTGGTGGTCGACGACGAGGCCCTGATCCGTACGGGCTTCCAGCGCATCCTCGACGCGGCGGACGACATCGAGGTCGTCGCCGCCGTGCCCGGCGGGCAGGCGATCCGCACCGCGCAGGAGTCCCAGCCCGACGTCGTCCTGCTGGACATCCGGATGCCCGACGTGGACGGGCTGACCGTCCTGGCCGGCCTCCGCCGGCTGCCGCAGCCTCCGGTGGTGGCGATGCTGACGACCTTCGACATGGACGAGTACGTGGCCACCGCGCTCCGGTCGGGCGCGGCCGGCTTCCTGCTGAAGGACACCGACCCCGAGGAACTGCCGTTCCTGGTGCGGACCCTGGCCGACGGCGGCGCGGTGCTGTCGTCCAAGGTCACCCGGACGGTCGTCGACGGGTACCTGGGCGCGGGCCCGCACGAGTCGGCGACCCGCGGCGTGGCCCGGCTGACCGACCGCGAGCGCGCCGTCCTGCTGCTGGTCGCCGAGGGCCTGTCGAACGCGGACATCGCGGGGCGGATGCACCTGGGGACGGGCACCGTGAAGGACCATGTGAGCGCCATCCTGACCAAGCTGCAGGTGGGCAGCCGGGTGCAGGCCGCGCTGCTCGCGGAGCGCGCGGGGCTGCTCAAGCGGCCGCAGGACGGTGAGGGCGGATGAGGTTCCGGCGTCCGTCGCCTCCGGTGGTGGACCTCGTCGTCGTGGCGGTCGCGCTGTTCGACATCTGGGTGAACGTCGACCCCGCGGAGCCGGAGCGCCTGGGCTGCGCCCTCGGCGGCGCGGTCGCGCTGATGCTGCGCCGGCGCCTGCCGCTGACCACCTTCGTGCTGGCACTGCCCGCCGTACTGGTCTCGGACGCGGCCTTCGCCACCCTGGCCGCGCTCTACACGCTCGCCTCGTTCACCCGGCGCCGGTGGCTGCTGGCGGGCTGCGCGCTGGCCTTCACGATCGCGGACATGGCCCCGTGGCCGGCGCCGAAGTTCGACCTGTCCGAGCCCTCGACGCTGATCACGCTGAGCTACACGGCGGCGACGGCCGCCGCCCCGGTCTTCCTGGGCCAGTTGGTCCAGGCCCGGCGGGACCTGTCGCTGCGGCTCGCCGAGATCTCGGAGGCCCGCGACCACGAACGGCTGCTCACCGCGCAGACCGTGCTGGCCAAGGAGCGCGCCCAGCTCGCGCGGGAGATGCACGACGTGGTGTCCCACCAGGTCAGCCTGATCGCCGTACGGGCCGGGGCGCTGCAGGTCGGCACGCAGGACGCCGAGGTCAAGGAGGCCGCGGCGACCATCAGGCGGCTGAGCGTGCAGACCCTGGACGAGCTGCGGCACATGGTCAGCGTGCTGCGCGCCGCCGGCGGCCGGCCCACCGAGCTCACCCCGCAGCCCTCCCTCGCCGACCTGGAACGACTGGTGAGCGGCAGCGGCATCGAGGCGGAGCTGCAGCCGGACCTGCCGGACGGGCTGCCGCCGACGGTGCAGCGCGCGGTCTACCGCACCGTCCAGGAGGCGCTGACCAACGTGCGCAAGCACGCGCCCGGGGCCTCGGCGCGGGTCCGGATCCGCCACCAGGGCGGCAAGGTCCGGGTGACGGTCACCAACACCGCCCCCACCCGGCCCGCGCTCCCGCTGCCCAGCGCGCACTACGGGCTCGTCGGCCTGCGGCAGCGCGCCGCGCTGCTCGGCGGCACCGTCACCTCGGGTCCCACGGCGGACGGCGGCTACGAGCTGAGGCTGGAACTGCCCGCCGCGGGCAGCTGAAGCGGCGTCGTGCGGGCGCGGGACGCGGCCCGCGCCCGGCGTGCGATCAGCTTCCCGAGCTCCCACAGGAGCAGCAGGACGACGGCGGACAGCAGGGCCCAGCCGAACTGCCGCAGGTCGATCTCGGTGGTGCCCAGGATCCGCCGGAAGCCGTCCACCTGGGTGACCAGCACGGCGAGGACGAACTCCGACAGCGCCGCCCAGTTCATCTGCTTGCTGTCGAAGGTGGACGTGGTGAGGACGGACGCCGTCTCGCTGCGGCACTCGAACGCGGCCACGACCAGGCAGAGCGCGAAGGCGGTGAAGGCCATCGAGTTGCCCACGGCGGCGCTGTGGAAGTGGCTCTCCCCCACCTTGATCAGCGCGAGCAGGATGACGGTGATCGCCAGCCCGCTCAGCCCCACCGTGACCAGCACGGGCCCGGTCAGCACGGACTGCCCGCGGGGCCGGGGCGTGCGGCGCATCAGGCCGGGGCTCTCCCGGTCGAACCCGAGGGCGAAGCCGAAGGGGGCGTTGACGACGAAGTGCACCCACAGCACCTGGGCCGGGGTGAAGGGCTCGCCGGCGGCGATGTTGAACAGGGTGGCGCCGAGGAAGGTCAGCACGAAGGCGACCAGCAGCAGGAGGACGAAGCGGATGTACTTGGTGAGGTTGTCGTAGAGCTTCCGGCCCTCCTCCACCGCGTGGATGATCGTGGCGAAGTTGTCGTCGGAGAGGATCATGCGGCCGGCGTTCTTGGCGACGTCGGTGCCGCTGCCCATCGCGATGCCGATGTCCGCGGCCTTGATGGCGGGGGCGTCGTTGACGCCGTCGCCGGTCATCGCCACCACCTCGCCCTTCTTCTTCAGGGTGTCGGCGAGCAGCACCTTGTGCTCGGGCGCGACCCGTCCGACCACGCCGATGCGGTCGATCCGGGCGAGCCGTTCCTCCTCCGGCAGCGCGGCGAAGTCGGCGCCGAGCACCGCCTCGCCGGGGATGCCGAGCTGCCGGGCGATGGCCGCGCCGGTGGTGACGTCGTCGCCGGTGACCATGCGGACCCTGATGTGGGCGGCCTGGGCGTCGGCCACGGCGTCGCGGGACTCGTCACGGGGCGGGTCGATCATGCCGACGAGGCTGGTCATCCGCAGGTCGGTGACGAAGGCGAGGAGATCGCCCGAGGGGTCGAACGCGGCGGGATCCAGGTCGCGCGTGGCGGCGGCCATGACACGGCGTCCCTCGCCGCCCATCCGTTCGACGGCACCATGGGCGCGCCGGCTGAGCTCGTCGTCCCAGGGGACGGTCGTGCCGGCGGACAGGGCGGTCGCGGCCCGCGCCATCACCGCGGGCGCCGCACCCTTGACGAAGCACCGCACCATGGGGCGGCCCGAGGCGTCGGTGGCGGAGTGGAAGGTGGCCATCAGCTTGTAGTCGGGGTCAAAGGGCAGGGTGGCCAGCCGCGGCAGCCGTTCCCGGGTCGCCTCGACGTCCAGCCCGGCCTTGTGGCCGAGGACGAGCAGCGCGCCCTCGGTGGGGTCGCCGACCACCGTTCCGTCCACCAGCTTCGCGTCACTGGCCACCACGTACGGCAGGATCGCGTCCTCGATGCCCGCGGAGGAGCCCGCGGCGTGGTGGATCCGGCCCGCCAGGCCGTAGCCGGTGCCGGAGACGGTGTAGCGGTCGGTGGGGCTGATCACCTCGACGGCCGTCATCTGGTTCATCGTCAGGGTGCCGGTCTTGTCGGAGTTGATGGCCGAGGTGAAGCCCAGGGTCTCGACGGAGGGCAGTTCCTTCACGATCGCGTTGCGCCGGGCCAGGTTGAGGCTGCCGACCGAGAGGATCACCTGGGTCACCGTGGGCAGTGCCTCGGGGATGGCGGCGATGGCCAGGGACACGGCGCTGACGAAGAGCGCGTCCCACTCCTGGCCGCGGGCGCGGCCGAGGGCGAACATCACGACCATCGTCAGGCCCGCGGCCGCGGCGATCCACAGGGTGAGGTCGTCCAGCTCCTTGGTCAGCGGCGACTGCTCCTTGGCGGTGGCCGACAGCATCCCGGAGATCTTGCCCAGCTCCGTGCCGGCGCCCGTGCCGGTGACGACCATGACGCCGCTCCCGTGCGTGACGGGGGTGTTCATGAAGGCCATGTTCGTCTGGTCGCCGGGCCCGACGGGTGCGGCGCCGGCGGGCAGGGTGCCAGCGTCCTTGGCGGCGGGGACGCTCTCGCCGGTCAGCGCGGACTCGTCGATCTGCAGGGCGTTGGCCCGGACGATCCGCCCGTCGGCCGGGACCTGGTCGCCCGCGGCGAGGAGCACGACGTCGCCCACGACGACGCCCTCGGCCGGGACCTGCGACTCGGTGCCGTCGCGCCGTACCCGGGCGGTCGCCTTCATCATCGACTTGAGGGCGTTCATGGCGCTCTCGGCCTTGCCCTCCTGGCGCAGCCCGACGACGGCGTTGAGCAGGGTGAGCAGGACGAGGAGGATGCCGGTGCTCCACTGTGCGATCAGGAAGGAGACGACGGCGGCGGCGACCAGGATGATCTGCATGTAGCTGCGGTACTGGTCGAGGAAGCGCCGCCAGGCGGGCGGCGGCTTCTCCTCGGGCAGCGCGTTCGGGCCGTGGACGGCGAGCAGTTCGGTCACCCGTGCCGCCGGCAGGCCGGCGTCCGGGTCGACCCCGAACGCCATGGCGACGTCCTGCGGGGACCGCGCGTACCAGCCTTCGCTGGACGCGGGCCGTTCCCCCTCCGGGGTGGGCTGCACCGTCATCGTCATGCCTCCGATCCGGTCACGGCGTCCGGCCGTCGCCGTCCGGCGGGCCCCGGGTCAGGGGCGCCGCGCGTCCTTCGTCCGCCGCCGGGCCGCGTACGGGTCGGCCGCCGCCCCTTCGGGGGCCTCGGCCTCCAACTCCCGCCGGACGGTGAGCAGGTCGCGCCGCGCCTCGTCACCGAGCGTGGGGTACTGGGGGTCGATCTCCATCAGCGTGTGGACGAGCACCGCCGCGGCGCAGATCCGCGCGAACCACTTCCGGTCCGCCGGGACGACGTACCAGGGGGCGTGCTTGGTGCTGGTGGCCGACAGCATCTCGGAGAACGCCTCCTGGTACTCGTCCCAGTGGCGGCGCTCCCGCACGTCGGCGGCGGAGAACTTCCAGTTCTTCTCGGGGAGGTCGATCCGCTTCAGGAAGCGGGTGCGCTGCTCCTCCTCGGAGAGGTTGAGGAAGACCTTCACGACCTTGAAGCCGTTGTCGGTCAGGTAGCGCTCCCAGTCGTTGATCTCCCGGTAGCGGCGCTCCCAGATGCCGGCCGCCTTGGGCCGCTCCGGCAGCTTCTGCCGCCGGAGCACCTCGGGGTGCACCCGGACGACGAGGACCTCCTCGTAGTGGGAGCGGTTGAAGATGGCGATCTCGCCCCGCTCGGGCAACCGCTGCGCGTAGCGCCACAGGTAGTCGTGGTCGAGCTCCTCCGAGGACGGCACCTTGAAGCTGCTGACCCGCACTCCCTGCGGGTTCACCCCGCTCATGACGTGGCGGATGGTGCCGTCCTTGCCGCCCGCGTCGAGTGCCTGGAGGCAGAGCAGCACCCCGTAGGTGTCCTGGGCGGCCAGCCGTGCCTGGTACTCGGCCAGCAGCGACACGCCGGTGCTCAGCAGGCCGGCGCCGTCCCGCTTCCTGAGGCTGCCCTTGTACCGGGGGTCGAAGTCCCTGGCCAGGTCCACGGTGGACCCCGGCTCGACACGCAGCGGCTCGATGAACTTCGCTATGCGCCTGGTCCGGGTGTCCGCCATCGCCGTCCGGCCTTTCTACGAGCGGGGGGTACCCGCCACGTTCCGCCGCCCCGGACGGTGCGTCAAACGGACCGGGGCCGTTCGCCTGAACGGGTGCGCCGGCGGGGTCCTCAGACCCGTGGCGGGGGGAGGGCCTGCTCGGTCCAGATGGTCTTGCCGTCCTCCGCGTACCGCGTCCCCCACAGGTCGGCGAGCTGGGCGATGATGAACAGCCCGCGGCCGCCCTCGTCCACGGTGCGCGCGTGCAGCAGGTGCGGGGCGGCGGGGCTGGCGTCCCGCACCTCGCAGGTCAGCATGCGGTCGTTGATGACGCGCAGCCGCATCGGTGGACTGCCGTAGCGGAGGGCGTTGGTGACCAGTTCGCTGACGATCAGCTCGGTGTTGAAGGCGGTGTCCTCGTCCGCCCCCCACACGGCGAGCCGGTCGCGGACGAGCCTGCGCGCGGTGGCGACCGCCGTGAGGCCGTCGCCGAGCGGCCAGGCGGCGACGCGGTCCTGCGGGAAGGGGTGGGTGCGGGCCAGCAGGAGCATGGGCACGCCCCGGTCGATGCCGACGGGGAGGGTGTACATGATCTCGTCGCAGAGTTCCTGGAGCGGGCGTCCGCGCCCCGGCGGGACGCCCTTGAGCGGGGTGGAACCGCCGGCCAGGTGCAGGGACAGCACCGGGGAGCTGGTGAAGGCCAGGACGCTGCCCTCGGGGATGTCCAGTTCAGCGGCGGCGAACGGCGCGCCGCCGACGGTGCCCAGCCGCGGCCCGTCCGGGATCTCCGCGATCCGCGCGCTGCCGTCCGGCCGTACGATCACCGGCGCCAGGTGCCCGGCGCGGGCCATGGTGCACCGGCGGGTCAGCGGGTCGTACACGGCGTACACGCAGGCCGCGGTGAGCGCCTCCCGGTGCAGCGGGTCGGCCGCCGGCAGGGTGGCGCGCTCGGCGGCGAGGTGGGTCGTGATGTCGTTGAGCCGGGCCAGCAGTTCGTCGGGCCCCAGGTCGAACGCGCTCAGCGAGCGGATCACGGTGCGCAACTGGCCCATGCCGGCGGTGGCGTGGATGCCCTGCCCGGCGACGTCGCCGACGACCAGCGCGGTGCGGGCGCTGGACAGCGGGATGGTGTCGTACCAGGACCCGGCGGCGCTCTCCCGCGCCGTCGACAGGTAGGCGGTCTCCAGCGCGGTGTGCGACACCGGGCGGCGGGGCAGCAGTTGGCGCTGCACCGTCGCGGCGACGGTGTGCTCCCGGGTGTAGCGGCGGGCGTTGTCGACGCACAGGGCGGTGTGGTCGGCCAGTTGCAGGGCGATCTCGACGTCGTCCTCCGTGAAGGGCTCCAGCCGCTCGGTGCGGTAGAGGCTGATCAGCCCGAGCACGGTGCCGCGCAGCGTCAGCGGCACCGTGAGCAGCGTCCGCGCCCCCGAGGCGCGGATCGCCTCGGCGCGGGCGGGGTCGGTGGCCAGCCACGGCAGTCCGGTGTGCAGCCGCAGCACCCGGGGCCGCAGGTCGGACAGCGCCTGGGTGTACGGGGTCGGGTCGGGAAGGCTCCGCACGTCTCCCACCGGGTACGCCTGGGGCTGCCCCGCCCCCGCGCTGCTGCCGAACGCTGCCCGCCGCAGCGGGGTCCCCCGGGGCAGCGGCGACAGCGGCGGGTCGTCACCGCGCACCACGTCGTCGACGACCTCCACCACCACGATGTCGGCGAAGGCCGGCACCAGGGCGCCGACGAGCTCCTCGCAGGTCACCACCACGTCCAGGGTGCGGCCCACCCGGTCGCGCACCCTGTTCAGCACGCGCAGCCGGGCCCGGCCCTTCTCCCGTTCGGTCACGTCGACGACGGCGAGCGCGACGCCGAGGACCGTCCCGTCCGGGTCCTCCAGACGGAAGACGGACACCGCGTAGGAGTGCTCCGCGCCGTTCCCGGTGACCGCGCGTGTCCTGACGACGTCCTCGATCAGGGGCACCCCCGTCTCCAGGACGCGGCGCACGCGTATCTCCACGTCGTCGGGCGAGACGACGGGATAGGCGTCGCGGAAGTAGCGCCCGAGGAGGTCCTCCGGCCGAACCCCGCGCATGGCCGGAGTGCCCATGTTGACGCGGACGACACGCAGCTCCGGGTCGAGGACGTGCAGCCCCACCGGCGACTGGGTGAACAGGGCGCGCAGGATCGCCGCCTCCGCGTCGCCCATGGGGGCGGGTGGGCCGCCGTGCGCCACTGCAACCACCTCCGTCGGCGTGCGCCCGGAGGGGCACCGGACGGACGCCGCCTACGGTCGTCCTCCCAGCTTCGGTGGGAACCACCCGAACCGGCGACCCGGGCGGCCCGGACGCCTGACACGGGCCTCAGGGCTCGGACAGCGGCTGCTCGGCCCAGATGGTCTTCCCGCCCGCGGTGTAGCGGCTGCCCCAGCGGCTGGAGAGCTGGGCGACGAGGAACAGCCCGCGGCCGCCCTCGTCGGACAGCCGGGCGCGGCGCAGCCGGGGCTGGGTCTGGCTCGGGTCGGAGACCTCGCAGACCAGGGTGTCGTCGCGGATCAGGCGCAGGCCGACCGGGGCGCCGCCGTAGCGGATCGCGTTGGTGACCAGCTCGCTGGTGATGAGTTCGGTCGTGAACGACAGGTGCTTGAGGTCCCAGATCTGCAGCTGGCTCTCCACCGCGGTCCTGGCCCGCGCCACGACGGCGGGATCGGCGGGGAACTCCCAGGTGGCGACGGACCCCGGCGGCAGCGGGCGCATACGGGCCACCAGCAGCGTGACGTCGTCGCCGGGCGGCTCGGCGAGGAGTTCCTCCAGGATCGCGCGGCCGGTGCGGGTGGGGGTGCGCGTCCCGGTGGGGTCCGCCGCCAGCACCGAGCACAGCCGCCCCAGCCGTTCCCGCGCGGAGCCGTCGGGGTGCGAGATGAGCGGTTCGTTGAAGAACGCGAGCACGCTCCCCGGGGGCACCGCGAAGCCGACCGGCTCGAAGGGCAGGCTGTCCACGCCCAGCGCGGGCCCGGGCTTGAGCCCGATCACCTGGGCGGGGGCGCCGGGCGCGGCGTACACCGGCGGGGGGTGCCCGGCGCTCGCCATCTCGCAGCGGCCCTCGACGGGGTCGTAGACGCAGTACAGGCAGGTGGCGCCGACCGCGCCGCCGCGCGCGGTGCCGTCCTCCTCCTCGCCGTGCGGCGGGGCGACGTCGCCGAGCCTGACGACGAGGTCGTCCATGTGGGCCAGGAGCTCGCCGGGCGGCAGATCGAGGTCGGCCAGGGTCTGCACCGCCGTGCGCAGCCTCCCCATGGTGGCCGCGGCGTTCAGGCCGTGGCCGGTGACGTCACCGCTGACCAGCGCCAGCCGGCTGGAGGACAGCGGGATCACGTCGAACCAGGCGCCGCCGACCGCCTCGGTCGTGCCCGCCGGCACGTAGCTGCCCGCGGTCAGCACCCCGCTGGTCTCGGTGATCGACGGCGGGAGCAGGCTGCGCTGCAGCGCCTCCACGGTGCGGTGCTCCCGCGTGTAGCGGCGGGCGTTGTCCAGGCCCAGGGAGGCCCGTGAGGCCAGCTCCTCGGCGAGTCCGGCGTCACCCGTGCCGTACGGCGGGAGATCAGCGGTCCGCCACATCATCAGGACGCCGAGCACCAAGCCGCGGGCGATCAGCGGCACGCTGAGGAAGGACGCCGCCGCGTCGGGCAGCAGCAACCGGCTGCGTTCCAGGTCCCCGGCCAGGCCCTCGCGCCAGGAGGTCAGGTCCGACCTGAAGACGGCGGCGCCCCGGCGCAGGTGGTCGCTCTCCAGGCTGCGCAGCCGGAAACCGGCGCCCCGGGGGTGGATCTCGGCGGGCCACGAGCCGTCCGTGGAGGCCACCGCGACCCTGCGGAAGGGGGCGCCGAGCCGGAACTCGCCGGGCTCCTGGCCGATCAGCACGGTGTGGGTCAGGTCCACCGCGGCCAGGTCGGCGAAGCGGTGGGAGACCAGCACGTCCACAAGTTCCTGCGCGACCCTGGCGACGTCCAGGCTGCGGCCGATGCGCTCCGCGGCGGCGTGCATCAACTCCATGCGCTGGCGTGCGGCCTGCTCCTGGGTGACGTCGGTGAAGATGACGGCGACCCCGACGGGCCGGTCGTTCGTGCCGTGCAGCCGGAAGGCGGAGAAGGACGCCACCCGCTTCACGTCGGGCGCCTCCTGGCGCCGGGCACTGTGCACCCAGTCCACGAGCGGCTCCCCGGTCTCGGCGACGTGCCGGAACTGTTCCCGGAGTGCGGCCGCGTCCTTGGGGATCAGCACGTCCTCGATGCGCCAATCCACCGGATCGATGCGTGGGCCGGCCCGAGAGGGCAGGTCGATGCCGGGGACGAGGTTGAAGCGGGTGGTCTCCAGCGTCAGGTCGTGGATCGCGAGGCCCACGTGCCGCTGCAGGAAGAGGGCCCTGATCAAGGCCTCGTCCTCCTTGCGGCGTTCGGCCACCGCGCGGGGCGTGGCGGTCACCAGCAGGCCCCCGGCCGGGCCGCCGCCCGCGGCCGTCGCCTGCACCCGCAGCCGCACGGGGACCGCCGTGCCGTCGCCGTGCCGCAGTTCGGCGTCGCACTCCGTCTCGGCGACGCCCGCGGCGGGGAGGTGCCGGGCCCACGCCTCGGGCGTCACCAGGAGTGCGGCCACCGGGCGCCCGCACACCGTGTCGGGGGACCGTCCGGTCAGCCCGCGCACCGACCCGGTGCACATGAGGACGTCACCGTGCCCGTCGACGACGAACAGGGCGCAGCTGCCGTCGTGCGGCGAGCCGCGGTGGTCCAGGTCGTTGTGTGCAGTCACCCGGTCGTCCGATGTCGTGGGGCCCCCTCCCATTCAACCCCCCGGTGGGCCCGCGCGCGCATCGTCACGACGGGGGTGCGCCGGGGGCCGGATCTCCCCGCCCCCGCGTTTTCCGGCGCATGGGGTGCCGGATGCGCCGGGGCCGTCAACTCCCGGCGGCTCGTGACCCGTACCGGGGGGCGCGTGGTCGCACGCCAGGGTGCTCCCTGCGCACTTCTGTGTGCAGAGCGCTTACGGAGGCCTACTGTGCGCACATGCCAGCAACCCCGCTAGAACGCGCCGAGCATTTCGTGTGGTTGACCGCACGCGTGCTCGAGCAGCGCAGGTTCGCGTACCACTTCCGGAACGGCCCGGCGGACGCGGTGGAGACCGCGCTGTCCGCGTACCGCAACGCCGACGACGGCTACGGCCACGCCCTCGACCCCGATCTGCGCGGGACGGTCAGCCAGCCCCTGCACGTGGCCCACGCGCTGCGCGTGCTCGACGAGATCGGCAGGTGCGCCGGTCAGCGCGCCGAGCGGATCTGCCGCTACGTGACGGCCGTCTCGACCCCGGAGGGCGCCCTGCCCGCGCTCCACACCTCGCTGCGCGGCTTCCCGGTCGCCCCCTGGCTGCCGGTGGTGGACAGCCCGCCCGGCGACCTGCTGGCCACCGGGCCCGTCGTGGGCGCCCTGCACCGCAACGAGGTGTGGCACGCCTGGCTGTTCCGGGCCACGGACTTCTGCTGGGCGGCGATCGAGACGCTCGACAAGACGCATCCCGGCGAGGCCGTGGCCGCGATGGCGTTCCTGGACCACGCGCCCGACCGCGCGCGGGCCCGGGAGGCCGCGGCACGGCTGGGGCGGATCGTGCGCGAGCAGCGGCTCGTCGTGCTGGACCCCGGGCGGTACGGGGAGCGGACGCCGCCGTCCGAGTCCCCCGACGGCGAGCACCGCTTCGCGTACGACTACGCGCGCACCCCGGACTCCCCGGCGCGGGAGTGGTTCACGGACGCCGAGATGGACCGCGCGCTGGACTTCCTGGCGGACACGCAGCGGGACGACGGCGGCTGGCCCGCCCGCCGGCCCGCGTGGGCCCCCGGGACGCTGCTGGAGTGGCGGCCCCTCGTCACCCTCGACGCGCTGCTCACCCTGCGGGCGTACGGGCGCCTGGCCTGACGCCGCTCACCCGGCGGCGTCGCGCAGCAGCAGCGCGGCCAGCGCCAGGGCCGTACCGTGCGGCGCGGCGAGGTCGAGCCCGGTGAGTTCGCAGATCCGGGCGAGCCGGTTGTCGACGGTGTTGGGGTGCAGCCCCAACTGCCGGGCGGTGCTGCGGCGTTCCTGTCGGCTGCCGAGGTAGGTCCGCAGCGTCTCGACCAGGTCCTGGCGGTCCGCGATCGGGTCGAGCAGGGCGGCTATGCGCCCGCTGCTCTCGTCGCGCCGGGACAGGTGGTACTCCAGCAGCACGTCGTCGAGCCGGTGCAGCGCCGGCGGCAGCCCGCCCGCGCGGGCCACCCGCAGCACCTCCGAGGCCGTGCGGGCCGCGCCGGGGATGTCCGCCGGCCGGTCGGCCGTCACGGCGGCCAGCCGTACGTCCGGGGAGCAGGCGCGGCGCAACGGGGCGAGCAGCGCTTCGTCGCCGCCCGGCGGCGTCCGGTGGCCGGGGACGACGGCGTGGCCGCCGGTGTCGTCGAGCAGGGCCGGGACCTCGGTGCCGAAGGCGCGGTCGAGCGCGGCCTGGGCGCGGCGGGGCCTGCGGTGCGCGGCGCCCGGGGGACGGCCGGCGCTGTCCTCGGGCGGGAAGTGGAGGGCCAGCACCAGGGCGCCGTCCGCCAGGCCCAGCCGTCCGGCGGGGAACCGTTCCGGCGGCAGGGTGCCGTCGAGCAGCGCCCGCACCAGGGCGCGGCGTTCCTCGCGGCGTTCGGCGGCGAGCGTGCTCTGCTCGTCCAGGTACGTCTCGGAGACGGCGCCGACGATGCCCTCCTGGAGGCCGATGAGGAGGTCGGCGAGTTCGGCGAGCGCGGCCTCCTCGCCCGGCCGGGCCACCTCGCGCAGCGCCCGCCACAGCACCGCGGTGCCGCGCAGGTGGCTGCGCAGCACCAAGTGCAGGGGCAGCCCTTCCTCGGCGCGCTGCGCGGCGCGTTCCCTGAAGCGGTCGAAGTCGCCCCGCTCCGGCCGTTCCGCGGGGGTGCCGTGGACGACCCGGCGCAGGAAGAGCCGCAGGCCGTGGCGTGCGGTGGCGGCGAGTTCCCCGTCCTTGACGTCGGCCGGCAGCTCGGCGTAGCCGGGGAGGTCGGCGAAGGCACGCGTCGTCATGGAGCGGGCGATCTCGTTCACCTTGTGCTCGCAGCGCGCCGCCAGGGCCCGGGCCGCCTCGGAGAGGACCGGCAGGGCGTCGGCCGCCATCGTCCCACCCCCCACTTGCCGCATGTGTTGTGACGGGTCACATTAACCCGTCACCCGGTGACGGTCCGCAGCGCTCCGGTCACCACGACGGCCACGGCGACGACCACCAGGAACGGTGCGCGCAGCAGCAGGGCGACGCCCGCCGCGGCCAGGCCCGCGGCGCGCGCGTCGAGCACCAGGGCGCGGCCGTCCCCGAAGGTCTGCAATGCGGTGAGGGCGGCCAGCAGGGCGATGGGCAGCAGCGCCGCGAGCCTGCGTACGACGGGACGCTCCAGGAAGCCGGCGGGGACGGACAGACCCAGCAGCTTGACGGCGTAGCAGCCCAGGGCCGTGACGCCCACGGCGATCCACGTGCTCAACGGTCGGCCTCCTTGCGGCGGGTCACGGTCAGGACGAGGGGCGCGGCCAGGGCCGCGACCAGGACGGGCACCCCAGCGGGCAGCAGGGGCAGGCACAGCAGGGCGAGCGGCACGGCGAGCGCCGCCGTGGCCCGCTCGCGGCGGCCGCGCAGCATCGGCGCGAACAGCGCGAGGAAGACCGCGGGTCCGGCCGCGTCCAGCCCCCAGTCCGCCGGGTCGCCCAGCGCGGCGGCGCCCAGCGCGCCCAGGAACGTGGTCAGGTTCCACAGCACGTAGAGGCTGGCGCCGGTGACCGTGAAGCCCAGGCGGGCGCTCGCCCGGTCGGGCTGCGCCAGGGCCACGGCGGAGGTCTCGTCGATCACCCATTGCGCCGCCAGGGGCCGCACGGCGCGCGGCAGGCGCAGCAGCCCGGACAGCCGCAGCCCGTAGAAGGCGTTGCGCACCCCCAGGAAGAGCGCCCCGGCCGCGGCCGCCAGGGGGCTGCCGCCCGCGCCCAGGGCGCCCACGAGCGCGAACTGGGAGGCGCCGGTGAACACCAGCAGGCTGAGCGCGCAGGTCTGCAGAAGGCTCAGCCCGGCCCCGGCCGAGGTCACCCCGAAGGCGAAGCCGGACAGGCCGACGGCCACGCCCACGCCCAGGGCGTCGCGGACCACCGCGGAACGCGGTCTGGCGGAGGACGGTGGATGCTGCTGCCGGTGCTCTCCGGCTTCCAGGGGTGCTGCGGTCACCCGTCCGACGCTAGGCCGCGCCCTCGGCGCCGTCTTGTACGTTCTTGCGCTCCCGCTGATATGCGCCCGGCGGCACCCCCACGATCCGCGTGAAGTGGCGGTTCAGATGGGGCTGGTCGGTGAAGCCCACGGCCACCGCGGCCTCGGCCGGAGCCGTCCCGTCGTCCAGCAGGCGCCGGGCGCGGCGCACCCGGGCGTCGGTGAGCCAGGCGTGCGGCGGCATGCCGTACAGGTCGCGGAAGCCGCGCAGCAGCGCGAAGGGGCTGGTGCCGAGCCCGGCCGCGAGCTCGGCCAGCGGCGGTGGGTCGGTGAGGCGCGCCTCCAGGATCTGCCGGGCGCGCTCGGCGTTGCGGGCGCCCGCGGTGAGCGGGACGCGCTCCGGCAGCGCTCCCCCGTGGCCGCACAGCAGCCGCGCGATGGCGAGCCGCATCATGGTGTCGGCGGCGAGCGCGTTGCCCTGGTCGGTGGCCCGCAGCACCTGGGTGACCAGGTGCACGGCGTACGGGTCCTCGGCGACGGCCACGGCGAAGCCCGCCGTCCCGCGGATCGCCGTCGTCTCCGCCGCGACGGAGGCGACGACGTCCGCCCCCGGGTAGAGCACGCTGTACGTCCACCCCTCGGGCACCCCGGCGTGCCCGGTGTGCGCGGTGTCGGGGTTGATCAGCGCCAGCGCCCCCGGTCCCGCCCGCTCGATCCTGCCGTGGTGGTGGAAGGCCTCGACGCCCCTGGTGATGCCGGCGATCACGAAGGACTCGTGGGTGTGCCGGACGAAGGTCTTGCGCACGTAGCGCGCCCGCAGGAGGTCGACGTCCGGCAACCCCGGATGCCTCCAGAACCGCGCCCGCTCGTCCGACCCCATCGCACCATTCTGCGCCGTCCCCCGCCCGTCCCTCCGGTCCCCGCCCGGAAAGCCGGTGCCGGCACGGAGTGGGGGCGGTTTGTCAGTGCGGCGAGGCAGGATGGATGGCATGTCGCGACGGAGCACCGGAGGCACCCCGCGGGAGCAGGATCCCGCGGCGGCCCTCGACGCGTTCGCCCCCGCCACGCGTGCGTGGTTCACGGGGGCCTTCAACGCGCCCACCGCCGCCCAGGCGGGGGCATGGCGGGCGATCGCCGGCGGGTCGGACGTGCTCGTGGTGGCCCCCACCGGCTCCGGGAAGACGCTCGCGGCGTTCCTCGCCGCCCTGGACCGGCTGGCGTCGACGCCACCGCCCGCCGAGGCCAAGCGCCGCTGCCGCGTGCTGTACGTGTCGCCGCTGAAGGCCCTCGCCGTCGACGTCGAGCGGAACCTGCGCAGCCCGCTGACCGGTCTGCGGCACGAGTCCGTACGGCTGGGGCTGCCGGAGCCGGAGGTGCGGGTGGGGATCCGCTCAGGCGACACCCCGGCCGCCGAGCGGCGCGCGCTCGCGACCCGGCCGCCGGACATCCTGATCACGACCCCCGAGTCGCTGTTCCTGATGCTGACCTCCTCGACGAGGGAGTCGTTGCGCGGCGTCGAGACCGTGATCCTGGACGAGGTGCACGCCGTCGCCGGGACGAAGCGGGGCGCGCATCTGGCGCTGTCGCTGGAGCGGCTGGACGAGCTGCTGGAGCGCCCCGCGCGGCGGATCGGCCTGTCGGCGACGGTCCGCCCGGTGGACGAGGTGGCGCGCTTCCTGTCGCCGCAGCGCAAGGTGACGGTCGTCCAGCCGCCGTCGCAGAAGGAGTTCGACCTGTCGGTCGTCGTCCCCGTCGAGGACCTGGGCGAGCTCGGCGGCTCGCCTGCCACCGAGGGCGACGACCCGCGGCCGTCGATCTGGCCGCACGTCGAGGAGCGCATCGCCGACCTGGTGCAGGACCACCGCTCCACCATCGTCTTCGCCAACTCGCGCCGCCTGGCCGAGCGGTTGTGCAACCGGCTCAACGAGATCGCGTACGAGCGGGCCACCGGCGAGCCCCTGCCCGAGGGGGCGCCGCCCGCGGAGATCATGGCGCAGTCCGGTGCGGCGCAGGGGGCGCCGCCGGTGCTGGCCAGGGCACACCACGGCTCGGTCTCCAAGGAGCAGCGCGCCCTGGTCGAGGAGGACCTCAAGGCCGGGCGGCTGCCGGCCGTCGTCGCCACGTCCAGCCTGGAGCTGGGCATCGACATGGGTGCGGTCGACCTGGTCGTGCAGGTGGAGTCGCCGCCGTCGGTGGCGTCCGGGCTGCAACGGGTGGGCCGGGCCGGGCATCAGGTGGGGGCGGTCTCGACGGGCGTGGTCTTCCCCAAGTACCGCGGCGACCTGGTGCAGTCGGCGGTCGTCACGGAGCGGATGCGGGAGGGCGCGATCGAGGCGCTGCGCGTCCCGGCCAACCCCCTGGACGTTCTTGCGCAGCAACTGGTCGCGATGACGGCGCTGGACACGTGGGACGTCGACGAACTGCTGGCGGTGGTGCGCCGGGCCGCGCCCTTCGCGGCGCTGCCGCACTCGGCGTTCACCGCGGTGCTGGACATGCTGGCCGGGCGCTACCCGTCCGACGCCTTCGCCGAGCTGCGCCCACGCGTGGTGTGGGACCGGGTGGCGAACACCGTGACGGGCCGGCCGGGCGCGCAGCGTCTGGCGGTCACCTCGGGCGGCACGATCCCCGACCGCGGGCTGTTCGGGGTGTTCCTGGCCGGCGCCGACCCGAAGAAGGGCGGCGGCCGGGTCGGCGAGCTGGACGAGGAGATGGTCTACGAGTCCCGGGTGGGCGACGTCTTCACCCTGGGCACGACCTCGTGGCGGATCGAGGACATCACCCGCGACCGGGTGCTGGTCTCGCCCGCCCCGGGCGTGCCGGGGCGGCTGCCGTTCTGGAAGGGCGACCAGCTCGGCCGTCCGCTGGAGCTGGGCCGCGCGCTCGGCGCCTTCCTGCGCGAGGTCGCCGCCCTGGCGCCGGAGAAGGGCCGGGCACGGCTGGCCGCGGCGGGCCTCGACCCGTGGGCGGTCGACAATGTGCTGGCCTACCTGGAGGAACAGCGCAAGGCCTGCGGCCACGTACCCGACGACCGCACCATCGTGGTGGAGCGCTTCCGCGACGAGCTGGGCGACTGGCGGGTGGTCGTCCACTCCCCCTTCGGCGCCCAGGTCCACGCCCCGTGGGCGCTCGCGCTGGGCGCCCGGCTCGGCGAGCGGTACGGCTTCGACGCGCAGGTGATGCACGCCGACGACGGCATCGTGCTGCGCCTGCCGGACGCGGACCTGATGGGCCTTGACCTGCTGGACGTGGACCCGGCCCGGCAGGGCGCCGAGTACGACACGGAGCAGTCACCGGTCGGTGCCGCGGACGTCGCCTTCGACAAGGGCGAGGTGGAGCAGCTGGTCACCGACCAGGTCGGCGGTTCCGCGCTGTTCGCGTCCCGCTTCCGGGAGTGCGCGGCCCGGGCGCTGCTGCTGCCCCGCCGCGACCCGGGCCGGCGCACCCCGCTGTGGCAGCAGCGCCAGCGGGCCGCCCAGCTGCTCCAGGTGGCCTCGGAGTTCGGTTCGTTCCCGATCGTGCTGGAGGCCGTCCGCGAGTGCCTGCAGGACGTCTTCGACGTCCCCGGGCTGGTCGAGCTGATGGGCGACATCGAGTCCCGCAAGGTGCGGCTGGTCGAGGTGACGACGCCCGAGCCGTCGCCGTTCGCCAAGTCGCTGCTCTTCGGCTACGTCGCGCAGTTCCTGTACGAGGGCGACTCGCCGCTGGCCGAGCGGCGCGCCGCGGCGCTCTCGCTGGACTCCCGGCTGCTCGCGGAGCTGCTGGGCCAGGCCGAGCTGCGCGAACTGCTCGACGCCGACGTCATGGTGGAGCTGGAGAGCGAGCTGCAGTGGCTCACCGAGGACCGGCGGATCAAGGGCCCCGAGGGCGTCGCCGACCTGCTGCGGGTGCTCGGCCCGCTGGACGACGCCGAGCTGGCGGCGCGCGGAGCGGAGCCGGGCTGGGCGGCCGGGCTGGAGGGCGCGCGCCGGGCGATCAGGGTCCGTGTCGCGGGCGCCGACCGCTGGGCCGCCGTGGAGGACGCCGGGCGGCTGCGGGACGCGCTCGGCACCGCGCTGCCCGTCGGGGTGCCGGAGGCCTTCACCGAGCCCGTCAAGGACCCCCTGGCGGATCTGCTGGCCCGCTACGCCCGTACCCACGGCCCGTTCACCTCGGCCGAGGCCGCCCACCGCTTCGGTCTGGGCACCGCCGTCGCCGACGGCACCCTGCACCGGCTCGCCGCGTCCGGCCGGGTCGTCCAGGGTGAGTTCCGGCCGGGCGGCGCGGGCCACGAGTGGTGCGACGCCGGCGTGCTGCGGCGGCTGCGGCGGCGCTCGCTGGCGGCGCTGCGGCACGAACTGGAACCCGTGCCGCCGACCACCCTGGCCACCTTCCTGCCGCAGTGGCAGCACGTGGGCACGCACGGCCTGCGCGGCGTCGACGGCCTGGTGCGGGCCGTGGAGCAGCTCCAGGGCGCCGCGGTGCCCGCCTCGGCCCTGGAGAAGCTCGTCCTGCCGGCCCGCGTGGCGGACTACACCCCGGCGATGCTGGACGAGCTCACCTCGGCGGGCGAGATCGTGTGGGCCGGGGCCGGCGCCCTGCAGGGCAAGGACGGCTGGCTGGCGCTGTACCTCGCCGACACCGCCCCCCTGCTGCTGCCCCAGCCGCAGCCCCTGGAGCTCTCCCCGGTGCACCACGCCGTCCTGGACGGGCTCTCCGGCGGCTACGGACTGTTCTTCCGGCAGCTCTCCGAACAGGTCCGCGCCGCCGGGCACGAGCTGTCCGATCCGGAACTCGCCGAGGTGGTCTGGGAACTGGCCTGGTCGGGCCGGCTGACCAACGACACCCTCGCGCCGCTGCGCGCCCTGCTCGGCTCCGGCCGTACGGCGGGCTCCACCGCGCACCGGGCGCCGCGCGCGGTGCCCCGCGGCCGCTACGGCGCCTTCACGGCCCGTACCGGCCGCCCCGCGCCCCGGGTGACGGCCTCCCGGGGCGGCCCGCCGACGACCGCCGGTCGCTGGTCCCTGGTGCCGGCCGTGGAGTCCGACGCGACGCACCGGGCGCACGCGCTCACCCACACCCTGCTCGACCGGCACGGCGTCGTCACCCGGGGCGCGGTGGCCGCCGAGGGCGTGGAGGGCGGCTTCTCGGCCGCGTACCGTGTGCTGTCGGCCTTCGAGGAGACCGGCCAGGCACGCCGCGGCTACGTCGTGGAGGGTCTGGGCGCGGCCCAGTTCGCGATGGACGGGGCCGTGGACCGCCTGCGGGCCATCAGCAACGCGCGGGAGCGCGAGGACGCGCGGCACGACAAGTCCCGCACCGTGGTGCTGGCCGCCGCCGATCCGGCCAACGCCTACGGTGCCGCCCTGCCCTGGCCCGAGCAGCCCGCGGGGGTGACCCACCGGCCGGGACGCAAGGCGGGGGCCCTGGTCGTCCTGGTCGACGGGGAGCTCACGCTGTACGTGGAGCGCGGCGGCAAGACGCTGCTGGCCTGGCCAGGCCCGTCCGGGGCGGAGGGCGACGGAGGGGGAGGCGGCGGCGCGGACGCGGAGCGGTTGCAGGCGGCCGCCGACGCGCTCGCCCTGGCCGTACGGGACGGCGCGCTCGGCCGGCTCACGGTGGAGCGCACCAACGGCGAGTCCGCTCTCACCTCGGTGCTCGGCCGCGCCCTGGAGGCGGCCGGCTTCCACGCGACACCCCGCGGCCTGCGGCTGCGGGCCTGACCGGGAACCACAGACAGGAACAGGGGGATCCGTGCCCGAGGGCGACACGATCTGGCTGGCCGCGCACCGGCTGCACTGGGCGCTGGCGGGGCACGTGCTGCTCCGGGCCGATCTGCGCGTGCCGCGCCTGGCGACGGCCGACCTGTCGGGACGCCGTGTGGAGGAGGTCGTGGCCCGCGGCAAGCACCTGCTGATCCGGGTCGAGGGCGGGCTGAGCCTCCACTCGCACCTGCGCATGGACGGTTCCTGGCAGTTGTACGCACCCGGTGAGCGCTGGCGGGGCGGCCCCGACCACCAGGTCAGGGCGGTCCTCGCCAACGCCGAGCGGGTCGCGGTCGGTTACCGGCTGCCCGTCCTGGAGCTGCTGCGCACCACCGAGGAGGACCGGGCGGTCGGTCATCTCGGCCCGGATCTGCTCGGCCCGGACTGGGATCCGCGGGAGGCGCTGCGCCGGCTGACCGCCGACCCGGCGCGGCCGGTCGGGGACGCGCTGCTGGACCAGCGCAATCTCGCCGGCATAGGCAACGTCTACAAGTGCGAGTTGTGCTTCCTGCGCGGCGTCACGCCCTGGATGCCGGTCGGCGAGGTCGCCGAGCCCGAGCGGCTGGTCGAGCTCGCCAGGAAACTGCTGCAGGCCAACAAGACCCGGCACGGCCACATCACCACCGGCGACACCCGGCGCGGCCGGACGCACTGGGTGTACGGCCGCGGCCGGCACGAGTGCCTGCGCTGTGGGACGGCGATCCGCGTCGCCGAACTGGGGCCGACCGGCCAGACCCGGGTGACGTACTGGTGCCCGCGCTGCCAACGCGGTCCCGCACCCGCGCCCGCGGCCGCCCCGGGGTCGCGGTCATACTGATTGACGGACCGTCAGATCCGGTCGTACCGTCGCCGCATGACCGTTCCGGCGTACGACCTCACCGGGCGCACCGCCCTGGTCACCGGCGCCGCCGGCGGGATCGGCAGGGCCTCGGCGCTGCTGCTGGCCCAGGCCGGGGCCACCGTCGTCTGCGCGGACGTGGACGGGCCCGGCGTCCGGGCCACCGCCGAGCTGGCCGTGAAGGCCGGCGGCGCGGCGGAGGCCCGCACCGTGGACGTCACCGACCGCGCGCAGGTGGCGGAGGCCGTCGAGGCCACCGTGGCCGCCCACGGCCGGCTGGACGTACTGGCGGCCATCGCCGGCGTCATGCACTCCAGCACCGTCCTGGAGACCGACGACGCCGACCTGGACCGGGTGCTGTCGGTGAACTTCAAGGGGGTGCTGCACTGCGCCCGCGAGGCCGCCCGCCCGATGGCCGAGCGCGGTGCCGGCAGCATCGTCACCATGGCCTCCGGCGCCATCGACACCGGCGCCCGCGGGCTGCTCTGCTACAGCGTCTCCAAGGCCGCCGTCGTCCAGCTCACCCGGACCCTGGCCACGGAGCTGGGGCCCCGCGGGGTCCGGGCCAACGCCGTGGCGCCCGGCTTCGTCCGCACGCCGATGACGAGCCACTACGGCACCGGCCCGGACGGCCGCTTCGACGAGCGCGCCCAGGCCCGGGCCGAGGAGGCGCTGGTGCGCGCCGCGCCCCTGGGCCGCGTGGGCGACCCGCTGGACGTGGCGCACACCGTGCTTTTCCTGGCCTCCGACGCCTCAGCCTTCACGACCGGCCAGATCCTGCGCCCCAACGGGGGCGTCGTCATGCCCTGGTAGTGACTGACTTCGGGGTCCTGGGAGTCTTCCCGGCAGACCTCCCGGCACCGGGCCCTCAACCTCACGGACGGCCGCCCGGCGGGCGGATGACGATCCCCGTGACCACCGCGCCGTGTGCAGGGGGACGATGCTGAGTCCCCAGCCCCCGGCGACGACCAGGCCCTCGAAGGAGCCTGCCTGCGCGGGCTGGACGACGAGCCTCACCAGGGCCCACCACCACACCACACCCGCGACCAAAGCGATCGCCCAGCGGACCGGCCGCCGGGCCCACAGCTCGTGAAACAGGCGGAGAACAAGCATGGCCGCCTCCTTCGGAGCCCCGAGGTTGCGGCGGGAATCACCAGGGACCCAATCCCGGGCTTTCCCCGTACACAGGTGCGATCCCCTGCCCACAAGATCTCTAGACCTCCGCCGCCCCACCCCGCACGACGTTCACCCGGAAGGAGTACACGTACGGCTACTACCTGCGACATTCCGCAGCCGAGGGCAACCCACGGCGACGAACACCGGGGCACGGACAGACCCGACGGACCCGACCGCCTAGACGTTCTCGGCCTGGAACATCCAATGGTGCTTCTCGAGCTCGGCGGCGAGGCCGATCAGGATGTCCTGGCTCACGGGATCGGGCTTCTCCGTCGCCACGATCCCCTCGCGCACCCGCCGGATGACGGCGTCGAGCCCGGCGATCATGACCGCGACCACCTTCTCGTCCTTGATCCAGCCGTCCGGCACCTCGTCGATCCTGCTGCTCTTGGACACCGTCCCGGCGCGCCCGTCCGGCGTCACCCCGATCGCGGCCGCCCGTTCCGCGACGGTGTCGGCGTAGGTCCGCGCGGTGGTGACCACGTCGTCGAGCTGGAGGTGGACCGACCGGAACCGTGCCCCGACCACGTTCCAGTGCACCTGCTTGGCGACGAGCGACAGGTCGATGAGGTCGCTGAGGGTGTGCTGCAGGGCCTCGCCCACGATCTTGCGGTCGGCCTCGGGCAGCGTGCTCTTCACGACGGTCATGCTGCTCCTCCTCGGGAAGTGCCTGGTGTCGCGGGACCACCTCCACGGCGGCCCCGCCACAAGGGCGCCTTCCCCGGATCAGCGGGCCAAACGCGGACCGGAACGCAGACGGGTACGCACACCGACCGCGGACCGGACCCAGACCGACAGCAGCCCCCACGCAGCCCGCACGCGGACACGCCGTGGCCCCGGCCGGTTCGCGCACCGGCCGGGGCCACGGTTGGGACTGCTTGGTGTCGCTCAGGCCGCGACGACGTCCACGGCCTCGGTGGGCGCCTTCGGCGCCTTGATGGTGACCCGCTCGTCCGGACCGGACGGTACGGACGGAACCGCGCCCAGCAGCGGCCGCATAGGCGCGGCTGCCGACTCGACAGCAGCCGACTCGGCGAGTTCGGCAAGCGCCAGATCGTCGCTGACCTCCCGCATCACCTCGGACATCGGGACGTCCAAGGCGTCACAGATCGCGGAGAGCAGTTCGGAGGAAGCCTCCTTCTGCCCTCGTTCGACCTCCGACAGATAGCCCAGGGAGACCCGGGCGGATGAGGAGACCTCACGCAGGGTGCGGCCCTGACGCTGGCGCTGCCGACGCAGCACGTCACCGAGCAGGCGACGGAGCAGAATCATCGGTGGCTCCCTCCTCGGACCGCGAATTCGCAACCTTCTTGCCCCACCGTACCGCCTCCGACACCGGCCGTGCGGGGAGCGATGACGTGTTCACTCAGGGCTGCAAACATCCCTGCCCCCCGCTGTCTTCCCTACCCTTCGCCGCCGGGGATTCGCCGGGTGTTCCCCGGCCCGTCAGAAGCGTCTGCTGCAAGAGGGTCAGAACGGCGTTCACGGTGGTGGTACGGATGGCGGCACGGTCGCCGTTCAACTGCAGTCTCTCGCACCACGAGCCGGTCGGCCCGGCGACCGCCACGAAGACCGTCCCCACCGGCTGCCCGTCCTGCGGGTCGGGGCCCGCGACACCGGTGGTGGCGAGCCCCCAGTCGGCGCGCAGCACGCGCCGCACGCCCTCCGCCATCCCCCGTGCGACGTCCGGGTCGACGGCTCCGCGTTCGGCCAGCAGCGTGCCGTCCACGCCCAGCACGTCCCGCTTGAGCTCGGTGGCGTAGGCGGTGACCGAGCCGCGGAAGGACCGGGAGGCGCCCGGTACCGAGGTCAGCTCCGCCGCCACCAGGCCGCCGGTCAGCGACTCGGCGACGGCGAGCCACTCCTGCCGCGTCTCCAGCAGTCCGAGGACCTCGGCGGCGGCGTTCACGCGCCCTGTCCCTGCTCCTCCGGGAGCGCCGGCGGGACGTCGTCCGCGGGCTCCCCCTCGGTCCCGTCCGCAGTCCCGTCCGCCCGGTGCGCGGCGGCCGTGCGCTGCGCCGCGAGCCCGGCCCGGCGCATGACGACCGCCTGGCGCACGTAGTCCAGGCCCGTCACGACCGTGAGCACCACCGCGGCGCCCATCAGCACCGCCCGCAGCGTCGCCAGCGGCCCGGTGAGGACCAGGATGTACATGCCGACGGCGACGCCCTGGGTGAGCGTCTTCAGCTTGCCGCCGCGGCTGGCCGGGATGACGCCCCAGCGGATCACCCAGAACCGCATCAGGGTGATGCCCAGCTCACGGAAGAGGATCACCGCGGTGACCCACCACGGCAGGTCCCCGAGGGCGGACAGCCCGATCAGCGCCGCACCCATGATCGCCTTGTCGGCGATCGGGTCGGCGATCTTGCCGAAGTCGGTGACCAGACCGTAGCGGCGGGCCAGCTCGCCGTCGAAGAGGTCGGTGATCATGGCGATGGCGAACGCGGCCCACGCGAAGGAGCGCCAGGCCGGGTCGTGGCCGTCCTCGTGCACCAGCAGCGCGACGAAGCCCGGCACCAGCAGCAGCCGCACCATCGTCAGGACGTTGGCGATGTTCCACAGCGACGGCCGCCGGACCGCGGTCGCCGGGACGGCGGGTGCGGACCGGTGGTCGCCGGCGGCGGACGCCGGGACTCCCGTCATCTGCGCGCCTCCTCCGTCGTGCCGAGCGGCTCCGCGACGAGGTCGACGCCTTCGGTGTCCACCACCTTCGCCGCGACGAACGTACCGGGCGCCAGGCCCGCGTGGGAGGTCAGGACGACCTGGCCGTCGGTCTCCGGCGCCTGGTGGGCGCCCCGGCCGACCGCCCCCTCCTCCTCGTCGACGGACTCGACGAGCACGTGCACCGTCGAGCCCAGCCGCTCCTCGGCACGCTGCGCGGTCAGCTCCTCGGCCAGCCGGGACACCCGGGCCAGCCGTTCGGCGACCACGTCCTCGTCGAGCTTGTCCTCGTAGCCGGCCGCCTCCGTGCCCTCCTCGTCGGAGTAGCCGAAGACGCCGATGGCGTCCAGTCTTGCGGCGCCGAGGAAGCGCTCCAGCTCCTCCAGGTCCGCCTCGGACTCGCCCGGGAAGCCGACGATGAAGTTGGAGCGGACCCCGGCCTCCGGCGCCTTGGAGCGGATGGTGTCGAGCAGCTCCAGGAACCGCCCGGTGTCGCCGAAGCGGCGCATCGCGCGCAGCACCCCGGGGGCGGAGTGCTGGAAGGACAGGTCGAAGTACGGGGCGACCTTCGGCGTCGAGGTCAGCACGTCGATCAGGCCCGGGCGCATCTCTGCGGGCTGCAGGTAGCTGACCCGGATCCGCTCGATGCCGTCGACGGCGGCCAGCTCCGGCAGCAGCGTCTCCAGCAGCCGGATGTCGCCGAGGTCCTTGCCGTACGAGGTGTTGTTCTCGCTGACCAGCATGACCTCCTTGACGCCCTGCTCGGCCAGCCAGCGGGTCTCGCCGAGGACGTCCGAGGGGCGGCGGGAGATGAACGACCCCCGGAAGGACGGGATGGCGCAGAAGGAGCAGCGGCGGTCGCAGCCGGAGGCGAGCTTCACCGAGGCGACCGGACTGCTGTCCAGACGGCGGCGGAGCGGGGCACGCGGCCCCGAGGCGGGGGCGACGCCCTCGGGCAGGTCCTCGGGGGCGGGAGCGGGCTCCTCGGCGGTCTGCGCGTGGCCGGGCAGCGCGACCTCGCCGGCGGCCTGCCGGGCGGCCGGGCTGATCGGCAGCAGCTTGCGGCGGTCACGCGGGGTGTGCGAGGCGTGGACGCCGCCGGAGAGGATCGTCTGCAGGCGGTCGGAGATGTTCGCGTAGTCGTCGAAGCCGAGCACGCCGTCGGCCTCGGGCAGGGCCTCGGCCAGCTCCTTGCCGTAGCGCTCGGCCATGCAGCCGACCGCGACGACGGCCTGGGTGCGCCCCCGGCCCTTGAGGTCGTTGGCCTCCAGCAGGGCGTCGACGGAGTCCTTCTTGGCGGCCTCGACGAAGCCGCAGGTGTTCACGACGGCCACGTCTGCGACGGCGGCGTCCTCGACGAGCTGCCACCCGTCCGCCGCCAGACGGCCGGCGAGCTCCTCGGAATCCACCTCGTTACGGGCGCAGCCGAGCGTGACAAGAGCGACGGTACGGGGTTCGGACATAGGCTCAGCCTACTTTGTCCCTGACGGGGCTCCGACGCGCAGCGGCGCCCGGCGCGGGGACTGGTGTCCCGCGCCGGGCGCCGCGGTGCCGTGCGCGCCCGTGGAACCGGGCGTCACCCTGCTTCCGGGTCGCCGGGGGTGAAGGTGAGGCGCTGGACCTGACCGGGGTCACCCGCCGGGCCGAGGTCCTTGCCGTTGACGAAGAGGTTGACCGCGCCCGCGTTGCCGATGATCAGGTTGATCTTGCTCTTGTCGGTGAAGGTCTTGGAGTCGCCCGCCTCCAGGCTGCCCTGGAAGAGCTGCCTTCCGTTGCTGTCCACCGCCTGGATCCAGCTCTTGGCGTCAGGGGCCGTGAGCTTGACGGTGACCTTGTCCGCCGGGGCGGCCGCGATCGCGCTGTCGGACTCCTCGGGCCTCGGCGCGGTGCTCGTGCGGTCACCGGACGGGGTGGCCGCCGGGCTCGCCGCACTCGGCTTGCCCGCCACCGGCTCCTTGCCGCCGTCCTCGCCCCCGCTGAAGAGGGTGAATCCGACGAAGCCGACGACGGCGACGATCGCCGCCACCATGGCGGCGGTCCAGTTGGGGCGACGCGGCTCGGAACGCATCCGCTCCGCCTCGTACAGCGGCGCCACGGGGGTCGGGGCGGGCGCACTGCCGTGCTCCGCCGAGAACTGCTCGATCAGGGCCTCGGGATCGAGGCCCACGGCGCGTGCGATCGCCCGGATGTGGCCGCGGGCGTACACGTCGCCGCCGCAGCGGGAGAAATCGTCCTGCTCGATCGCGTGCACGATGGGCGCGCGCACACGCGTGGTGTTGCTGACCTCGTCGACGGTCAGGCCCGCGGCGACGCGGGCCTGGGCGAGGGCACGACCGACCGGGATCCGGTCGTCGGGGGGCGGGTTGCCGATGGACACGGGGGCGCCTTTCGAGCGTGTAGCCACCTGCTGGAGACTCAGTCTAGGGGGGTGTGCAAAAGGACGGGCAAGCGGGCGGGCGTTGTTTGTCCGCCATCAGGATTGCCGTCTCTCCCGGCGCCGATGACAGTCGGCCATACGCCTTCCCCCTGCACTAACTTGACGTACGGGCGGGAGCAACGGTTGCGTCCAGCCCACTTACGAGTGAGCCACAAAATGGCTACGAACCGGCGTCGCCGCGGAGCACGGCGAGCACTCCGTCCATCTCGTCCGGCTTGACCAGTACGTCGCGGGCCTTCGACCCCTCGCTGGGGCCGACGATCCCGCGCGATTCCATCAGGTCCATGAGCCTGCCCGCTTTCGCGAAGCCGACACGCAGTTTGCGCTGGAGCATCGAAGTCGAGCCGAATTGCGTGGAGACGACGAGTTCCGCGGCCTGGCACAACAGGTCCAGGTCGTCGCCGATCTCCTCGTCGATCTCCTTCTTCGGTCCCGAGCCGACGACCACGTCGTCGCGGTAGGCGGGCGTCAACTGCGCCTTGCAGTGGGCGACGAGGGCGTGGATCTCGTCCTCGGTGACGAAGGCGCCCTGCATGCGCACCGGCTTGTTCGCGCCCATGGGCAGGAACAGCCCGTCACCCTTTCCGATCAGCTTCTCGGCGCCGGCCTGGTCGAGGATGACCCGGCTGTCGGCGAGGGAGGAGGTCGCGAAGGCCAGCCGGGAGGGCACGTTGGCCTTGATGAGACCCGTGACGACGTCCACGCTGGGCCGCTGGGTGGCCAGCACCAGGTGGATGCCGGCGGCCCGGGCGAGCTGGGTGATGCGGACGATCGCGTCCTCCACGTCCCGCGGCGCGACCATCATCAGGTCGGCGAGCTCGTCCACGATCACCAGCAGGTAGGGGTACGGGGAGAGCTCGCGCTCACTGCCCTCCGGCGGCTTCGCCTTGCCGCTGCGCACGGCCGCGTTGAAGTCGTCGATGTGCCGGAAGCCGTAGGCGGCCAGGTCGTCGTAGCGCAGGTCCATCTCGCGCACGACCCACTGCAGCGCCTCGGCCGCCCGCTTGGGGTTGGTGATGATCGGGGTGATGAGGTGCGGGATGCCCTCGTACGCGGTCAGCTCGACGCGCTTGGGGTCCACCAGGACCATCCGCACCTCGTCGGGCGTGGCACGCGCCAGGATCGAGGTGATCAGGCAGTTGATGCAGGACGACTTGCCGGACCCGGTGGCCCCCGCGACGAGGATGTGCGGCATGCGCGCGAGGTTGGCCATGACGTAGCCGCCCTCGACGTCCTTGCCGAGGCCCACCGTCATCGGGTGCTCCTCGCCGGCGGCGTCCGCCGAGCGCAGCACGTCGCCGAGGTTGACCATCTCCCGGTCGCTGTTGGGGATCTCGATGCCGACCGCCGACTTGCCGGGGATCGGGCTGATGATCCGCACGTCCGGACTGGCCACGGCGTAGGCGATGTTCTTGGCCAGCGCCGTGATCCGCTCGACCTTGACGGCCTGGCCGAGTTCCACCTCGTAACGCGTCACCGTCGGGCCGCGGGTGAACCCGGTGACCCGGGCGTCCACCTTGAACTGGGAGAAGACGCTCGTCAGCGACTCGACCACGGCGTCGTTGGCGGCGCTTCGGGTGCGCCCGGGACCGCCGCGCTCCAGCAGGTCCAGGGAGGGCAGGCCGTAGGTGATGTCGCCGGACAACTGGAGTTGCTCGGCGCGCGGCGGCAGCGGCGCGCCCTGCTCGGGCGCGGCGGCCTTGGTGAGGTCGGGCACGGAGGTGCCCGCGGTGTCCTCGGCGGCGCCTTCCTCCGCGGCGTCGCGGCGTTGCGGCAGGGACTGGCTGACGAGGTCCGCCACGACCGAGGAGCCGGGCACACCGTAGGTGAGGGCACCGTCGAGGTCGGCGGCGACGCCGTAGGCGAGGCCGACCGCGTCCAGGCCGTCGCCGGGCGTGAGATCGGGCAGGTCCGTCCGCTCCTGGCGGCGCCTGGAGGAGCGGCGGCGCGACCCCTCCCCGCCGTCCCGGGAGCCGGTCTCCTCCTCCAGCAGGTCGCTGAAGGGCACGGCGTCGTCCTCCGCCGGCGTGGTGCCCTCCTCCTCCACCAGGCCCAGCCGGATGCCGAGTTCGCGCAGCCGCCGGGGAATGGCGTTGACCGGGGTCGCGGTGGTGACCAGCAGCCCGAAGAAGGTGAGCAGCGCCAGCAGCGCCACCGCGAGCGGCGCGCCGACGGTGTAGTCCAGCGGCGCGGACGCCGCCCAGCCGATCAGACCGCCGGCGTCGCGGATCGCGTCGGCGCCCTGGCTGCGGCCGGGGGCACCGCAGCCGATGTGCACCAGCCCCAGTACGCCGACGCTGAGGGTGGTCAGTCCGATGACGATGCGTCCGTTGGCGTCGGACTTCTGCGGATGGCGCATCAGCCGCCACACGACGGCCCCGACGAGGAACGGCACGAGCAGGTCCAGCCGTCCGAACAGCCCGGTGATCAGTATCTCGACGAGGTCGCCCACCGGACCCCGCAGGTCCGACCAGGTACCGGTGGCCACGACCAGCGCGAGGCCGAGCAGCAGCAGCGCCAGCCCGTCCTTGCGGTGCGCCGGGTCGAGCCCGCGCGCGCCGCGCCCGACGCCGCGGAAGAGGGCGCCCACGGTGTGCGCCAGGCCGAGCCACACCGCCCGTGCGAGCCGGTACACGCCCCCGGTCGGGGACGGCGCGGCCTTCGGCGCGGGTTTGGCCGCCGCCGCCTTGGCAGGCGGCTTCTTGGCCGCCGCCGCCTTCTTCGCGGGGGCCTTCTTCGCCGCGGGCTTGGCCGCAGGTTTGGCGGCAGCCTTCTTGGCGGTGCCGGACGTACGTGAGGCCATGGTGGTGAGGTTACCGTTCCGCCCCGCACACGACACGTGTGGCCACGCATACCGCCATTCGTGTCGTGCCCCTGGTGCGCCAAGGATGACCCTGCATCAACTGGCGCACACGCTTCACTCTTGCGGGGGAATCTTCTTGTCGCCGCCGCCCGTGCCCGGCTCCAGCGCGTCCAGCGCGCGGCGCAGCCCGGTCAGCTTGCGCTCCAGGTGCGCGGCGGTGGCCACCGCCGCGGCGTCCGCGGACTCGTCCAGCTGCTTGGACAGCGCCTCCGCCTGCTCCTCCACGGCGGCGAGCCGCGCGGAGAGCTCGGCGAGCAGGCCGACGGGCTCCTTGGCGCCGTTGCCGCCGGAGCGGGCGCCCTGTTCCAGCTGCAGCCGGAGCAGGGCGGCCTGCTCGCGCAACTGGCAGTTCTTCATGTAGAGCTCGACGAAGACCGACACCTTGGCGCGCAGCACCCACGGGTCGAAGGGCTTGGAGATGTAGTCCACCGCGCCGGCCGCGTAACCGCGGAAGGTGTGGTGCGGCCCGTGGTTGATGGCGGTCAGGAAGATGATCGGGATGTCGCGGGTGCGCTCGCGCCGCTTGATGTGCGCGGCGGTCTCGAAGCCGTCCATGCCCGGCATCTGGACGTCGAGCAGGATCACCGCGAAGTCGTCGGTGAGCAGCGCCTTGAGCGCTTCCTCCCCGGACGATGCCCGCACCAGGGTCTGATCGAGCGCGGAGAGGATGGCCTCCAGCGCCAGCAGATTCTCCGGCCGGTCATCGACCAGGAGGATCTTGGCCTTCTGCACCATGGCCCGCCCTCCTCGCCCCGGCACTGCACCGGTCGCCGCCCCCATGGACGACTCCTGAGTGCCGCCCGTCCTTGTGCCGGTCATGGTAGCCGCACCCCGCTGTCCGCCACACCCTGTCACCGCCATGTCACTGTGCACGTAGCAGAAACGCAAGCGGAGACCAGAAGGTTCCCAGAATCCCGCACTCCCACACCTCTTCACACACGCCGAGTCATGGACATTCACCGTCCGTTGCCCCGTCGGTCACCCAACGTGGCGCCGACGCGGCGTCACCTGGACTGCATCCACTGCTCCATCACCGCGAGGAGGTGGTCGGTGTCCACCGGCTTGGCCACGTAGTCGGACGCCCCGGACTCGATGCTCTTCTCCCGGTCGCCCTTCATCGCCTTGGCCGTCAGCGCGATGATCGGCAGCCCGGCGAACTGGGGCATCCGGCGGATCGCCGCCGTGGTCGCGTAACCGTCCATCTCGGGCATCATGATGTCCATCAGGACCACCGCGACGTCGTCGTGCTGCTCCAGGACCTCGATCCCCTCCCGGCCGTTCTCGGCGTACAGCACGGTCAGCCCGTGCTGTTCCAGCACGCTGGTCAGGGCGAAGACGTTGCGGATGTCGTCGTCGACGATGAGCACCTTCTCACCGCTGAACCCGCCCGCGAAGCCGGTGTAGGCGTCGCTGTGCGCGCCCTCCACCCACGACTCGGGCAGTGCGGTGCGCTCGGCCGGCCCCGGGGCCGCCGCGGGCCGCTGCGCCGCCGAACGCCGGCGCAGCCGCGCCAGGCTGCTGCCCGCGCCCCGCCCGCGTACGGCGACGTGGCCGTGGGCGGGGGCGTGCAGCGGCTCGGGCGGCGCCCCCTCGAGTTCCGCGGCCTCGCCGCCGGGGAGCTGCGGGTAGCCCTGGGGCGGCAGTTCCGTGGTGTTGAGCGGCAGGTAGAGGGTGAAGGTCGAACCGCGGCCGGGCTGGCTGTCGGCGTGGATCTCGCCGCCGAGCAGCCGGGCGATCTCCCGGCTGATGGACAGGCCCAGGCCCGTACCGCCGTATTTGCGGCTGGTGGTGCCGTCCGCCTGCTTGAACGCCTCGAAGATGACCCGCATCTTGCTCGCGGCGATGCCGATGCCCGTGTCGGTCACCGAGAAGGCGATCAGCGGCTCGTCCGCGCCCCGCAGGGACCCGGACTCCAGCAACTGCTCCCGGATAGCCTGCGGCACGTCGGGACCGGCCGGCCGGATGACCAGCTCGACGGAGCCGCTGTCGGTGAACTTCACCGCGTTCGACAGCAGGTTGCGCAGCACCTGCAGCAGCCGCTGCTCGTCGGTGTGGAGCGTGGCCGGCAGCTCCGGGGAGACCCGCACCGAGAAGTCCAGGCCCTTCTCCGCGGTGAGCGGGCGGAAGGTGGCCTCCACGTAGTCGACCAGCTGCACCAGGGCGATGCGGGTCGGGCTGACGTCCATCTTGCCCGCCTCGACCTTGGACAGGTCCAGGATGTCGTTGATGAGCTGCAGCAGGTCCGAGCCGGCGCCGTGGATCGTCTCGGCGAACTCGACCTGCTTCGGGGAGAGGTTGCCCTCGGCGTTGTCCGCGAGCAGCTTGGCCAGGATGAGCAGCGAGTTGAGCGGGGTGCGCAGCTCGTGCGACATGTTGGCCAGGAACTCGGACTTGTAGCGCATCGAGACCGCCAGCTGCTCGGCGCGCTCCTCCAGGACCTGCCGGGCCTCCTCGATCTCGGTGTTCTTCACCTCGATGTCCCGGTTCTGGCGGGCCAGCAGCTCCGCCTTCTCCTCCAGCTCCGTGTTGGAGATCTCCAGCTGCTTCTGCCGGCTCTCCAGCTCCGCCGACCGCTCCCGCAGCTGCTCGGTCAGCTCCTGCGACTGCTCCAGCAGGTACTCGGTCTTGGTGTTCACGCTGATGGTGTTCACGCTGACCGCGATCATGTCGGTGATCTGGCCGAGGAAGTCCTTCTGGATCTGCGTGAGCGGCTGGAAGGAGGCCAGCTCCATCACGCCCAGCACCCGGTCCTCGAACACCACCGGCAGCACGATGACGTGGGCCGGCGGCGCCTCGCCGAGACCGGAGGAGATCCTCAGGTAGCCCGGCGGCACGTCCTCCACCAGGATGGAGCGCTTCTCGACCGCGGCCGTGCCGATCAGGCCCTCGCCGGGCAGGAAGACGGTCGGCATCGTCCGCTTGGAGAAGCCGTACGAGCCGCTCAGCCGCAGCTCGTAGCCCTCGTCGATCTCCTCCCCGCCGGAGGGCTCCTCCGCGATGAAGAAGGCGCCGTGCTGGGCGGAGACCACCGGGGTCAGCTCGCTCATGATGAGCGCCGCCACGTCGTTGAGGTCGCGGCGGCCCTGCATCAGACCGGAGATGCGGGCGAGGTTGCCCTTGAGCCAGTCCTGCTCCTTGTTGGCGAGCGTGGTCTCGCGGAGCCTGACGATCATGGTGTTGATGTAGTCCTGGAGCTCCAGGATCTCGCCCGCCGCGTCCACGTCCGTACGGATGTTGAGGTCGCCGCGGGTCACCGCGGTGGCCACCTGGGCGATGTTGCGCACCTGACGGGTCAGGTTGTTCGCCATCAGGTTCACCGATTCGGTGAGGTCCTTCCAGATGCCCGAGACGCCCGGCACGCGCGCCTGTCCGCCCAGCCGGCCCTCGGTGCCCACCTCGCGGGCCACCCGGGTCACCTGGTCACCGAAGGCCGACAGCTGGTCGACCATCGTGTTGATGGTCGTCTTCAGCTCCAGGATCTCGCCGTGCGCGTCGACGTCGATCTTCTTGGACAGGTCGCCGCGGGCGACCGCGGTGGTGACCATGGCGATGTTGCGGACCTGGCCGGTCAGGTTGGAGGCCATGTTGTTCACCGACTCGGTGAGGTCCTTCCACGAGCCGGACACGCCCGGCACGCGGGCCTGGCCGCCGAGGATGCCGTCGGTGCCCACCTCGCGGGCGACCCGGGTCACCTCGTCACCGAAGGCGGAGAGCGTGTCGACCATCGTGTTGATGGTCTCGGCGAGCTGGGCGACCTCGCCGCGCGCCTCGACGGTGATCTTCTTGGTGAGGTCGCCGTTGGCGACGGCGGTGGCCACGGAGGAGATCGAACGCACCTGGCTGGTCAGGTTGTTGGCCATCAGGTTGACGTTGTCGGTGAGGTCCTTCCAGATGCCGGAGACGTCGCGCACCCGCGCCTGGCCGCCCAGCTGACCCTCGGTGCCCACCTCGCGGGCCACCCGGGTCACCTCGTCACCGAAGGCGGAGAGCTGGTCGACCATCGTGTTGACGGTGGTGACCAGGGCGAGGATCTCGCCCTTGGCGTCGACGGTGATCTTCTTGGACAGGTCGCCCTGGGCGACCGCGGTGGTGACCTCGGCGATGTTGCGGACCTGCATGGTGAGGTTGTTCGCCATGAAGTTGACGGACTGCGTCAGGTCCTTCCAGGTGCCCGACACGCCCTTCACCTCGGCCTGGCCGCCCAGGATGCCCTCGGTACCCACCTCGCGGGCCACCCGGGTCACCTGCTCGGCGAAGGACGACAGCTGGTCGACCATCGTGTTGAGGACGTTCTTCAGCTCCAGGATCTCGCCGCGCGCGTCGACGTCGATCTTCTGGGAGAGGTCACCGCGGGCCACCGCGGTCGCCACCTGGGCGATGTTGCGGACCTGGGCGGTCAGGTTGCCCGCCATGCCGTTCACGGAGTCGGTGAGGTCCCGCCACACGCCGGCGACGCCCGGCACCTGCGCCTGGCCGCCGAGCCGGCCCTCGGTGCCCACCTCGCGGGCCACCCGGGTCACCTGCTCGGCGAACGAGGACAGCTGGTCGACCATCGTGTTGATGGTGTTCTTCAGCTCCAGGATCTCGCCGCGCGCGTCGACGTCGACCTTCTGGGACAGGTCACCGCGCGCCACCGCCGTCGTCACCTGGGCGATCTGGCGGACCTGCGAGGTGAGGTTGCCCGCCATGAAGTTGACGGAGTCCGTCAGCTCCTTCCACACGCCGCTGACGCCGTCGACCCGGGCCTGACCGCCGAGGCGGCCCTCCGTGCCCACGTCCCGGGCCATGCGCGTGACCTGTCCGGCGAACGAGGACAGCTGGTCCACCATGCGGTTCACGGTGTTCTTCAGCTCCAGCATCTCGCCGGAGACGTCCACCGTGACCTTCTGCGACAGGTCGCCGTTGGCGACCGCCGTCGTCACCTGCGCGATGTTGCGGACCTGGCCGGTCAGGTTGCGGAACGCGGTGTTCACCGAATCGGTGAGGTCCTTCCACAGACCCGCCGCACCCGGCACCTGCGCCTGGCCGCCCAGCTCGCCCTCGACGCCGACCTCACGCGCCACCCGGGTCACCTCGGCGCCGAAGGCCGACAGCTGGTCCACCATCGTGTTGACGGTGTTCTTCAGCTCCAGCATCTCGCCGGAAACGTCCACCGTGACCTTCTGCGACAGGTCGCCGTTGGCGACCGCCGTCGTCACCTGCGCGATGTCCCGCACCTGACCGGTCAGGTTGCGGAACGCGGTGTTCACCGAATCGGTGAGGTCCTTCCAGGTGCCCGCGGCGCCCGGCACCTGCGCCTGGCCGCCGAGCCGCCCCTCCGCGCCGACCTCGCCGGCCACCCGGGTCACCTCGTCGGCGAAGGTGCGCAGCGTCTCGGTCATCGCGTTGACGGTCTCGGCGAGCTGCGCGACCTCGCCGCGCGCGCCGATGGTGATCTTCTGCGACAGGTCGCCGTTGGCGACCGCGGTGGTCACCTGGGCGATGTCGCGCACCTGGGCCGTCAGGTTGCCGGCCATCAGGTTGACGGAGTCCGTGAGGTCCTTCCACACGCCGTCGACACCGGCCACCTTGGCCTGGCCGCCCAGCTGGCCCTCGGTGCCCACCTCACGCGCGACGCGGGTCACCTCGGCCGCGAAGGAGGAGAGCTGGTCCACCATCGTGTTGACGGTGTTCTTCAGCTCCAGCATCTCGCCGGCCACGTGCACGGTGACCTTGCGCGACAGGTCGCCCTTGGCGACCGCCGTCGTGACGAGGGCGATGTCACGCACCTGGGCCGTCAGGCGGGACGCCATGGTGTTGACCGAGTCCGTGAGGTCCTTCCACGAACCGGACATGCCGCGCACCCGCGCCTGGCCGCCCAGCTTGCCCTCGGTGCCGACCTCGCTCGCCACCCGGGTCACCTCGTCGGTGAACGTGGACAGCTGGTCGACCAGCCCGTTGACGGTACGGCCGACCTTGAGGAACTCGCCGCGCAGCGGGTGCCCGGAACCGTCGGCACCCTGCGCGCGCAGGTCCATCCGCTGCTCCAGGTCGCCCTCCGCGACCGCCGACAGCACCCGGCCGACCTCGGACATGGGGCGCACGAGGTCGTCCACGAGCGCGTTGGAGGCGTCGATGGCCGCCGCCCAGGCGCCCTCGCACGCCCCCGTCTCCAGGCGCTCCGCGAGCTTGCCCTCGCGGCCCACGACCCGCCGCACCCGCGCCAGCTCCCCGGTCAGGTGCTGGTTGCGGTCGGCGACCTCGTTGAACACGGCGGAGATCTCCGCCATGACGCCGTCGCCCGTGACCGTCAGCCTCTTGCGGAAGTTGCCGTCCCGCATGGACTCCAACGCCGACAGCAGCCGGTGCAGGGCCGCCGAGTCGACCTCTACGGTCCCCGTACCGGCCCCGCCCGTACGCGACCGCGCGTTCTTGACCCGTGCGGAACCGCCCCGCTTCGCCGCGGATGCCGCGCCGCCTCGCGCCGATGCGCCAGACTCCACCGTGTCCCTCCCGGAGGGTCGACCGACCTGCAGGTGCCTCGTTCAGGCATGACCAGTGTTTCACCATGCCCGGGCCCGGCCATAACAGTTCGGCAGCATCGCATATGACCGGCGTCATGATCGGGGCAGGAACACCCCCAACCGGCACACACGCGGTCGCCGGGGGTAAGTAACCTGGCATGCGGTTGCCCACCTTGGGCCGGGCGTACACCTCGAAGTGGGGGCCGGTGGTGACAGTACAGCGGACGACAAACGGTGACGTCCCGGGACAAACAAGGAGATCCGTGATCACGGCGCGGGCAGCGGCCACCTTCGAACCCGTGGGACGCTCGGTCGCCACCGCACGCGCGTTCGTCCGCGACACGCTGCAGGGCTGGGGCTTCTCCGAGGTCGTCGACGACGCCGTCGTCCTCACCAGTGAACTCGTCACCAACGCCGTGGTCCACGCCGGTACCGCGGCGGACGTCCAGTGCCTGCGCTTCGAGTCCGCCGTACGGATCGAGGTCGCCGACCGCTACCCGGAACGTGAGCTTCCTCTCCACGACGCCAAGAAGCAGATCCACCCCGACCACGAGGGCGGCCGCGGGCTGCTGCTGTGCTCGGCGCTGGCCAGCCGGTGGGGCGTGGAGTACACCGCCGCCAACAAGCACGTCTGGTTCCGCCTGGAACTCCCGCAGCGCCCCGCCGGCACCCGTTCCGCGGGCCCGGCCCTGCCCGTCCAGGCGCTGCCGCTGGCCGACGAACGGGTCCGCGTCGCCGTCGTCCAGGTCGACCGCGGCGGCATCATCACCCGCTGGAACCAGGACGCCGCCGAGCTCTTCGGCCACGCCGGCGACCAGGTGACCGGCAAGCCGCTCGGCGACTTCGCCGCCTGGCCGCAGACCCCCGGCACCGGCCACGGCATCGCCGAGGCCCTGCGGCTGTCCCGCTGGGAGGGCAGCTACGGCCTCCGCGGCGCCGACGGGCGGATCCTCCCCGTCTACGGCACGCACCTGCGGGTGCGCGACTCCTCCGGCGAGCCGTCCACCGTGTGCCTGCTGGTGCGCGAGGACGAGCGGGCCGTCCTGCAGAACCCGGGCCGCGGCATGATCGCCGTCGAGGGCGGCGCCGAACGCGGCAAGGCCGTGGACCCCTTCGAGTCCTTCATCGGCTCCCCCGCCCCCGACGACCTCGACGGGCTGCTGCAGCGCACCGTCGAGCGCGCCCGCGACATGCTCGACGGCGACGCCGCCTACCTGCTGCTCGCCACCGACGACGAGACCGAACTGGAGGTACGGGCCTCCACCGGTCTGCCCTCCGCCCGGCAGCGCTTCGCGCGGGTCCCCGTCGAGGCCGGCACCGGCCGCTACGGCAGCGCCCGCATGCCCGCCGTCCACGAGGACCTCACGGCGGTGCCCGGCGCCGTCCCGCTGCTCGCCGGCACCGGCATGCGCTCCGTCGTCACCGTCCCCCTCAAGGTCGAGGGCCGCCTCACCGGTTCGCTGGGCGTCGCCGCGGAGAGCCCCGGCCGCTACACCAACGAGGAGGCGCTGCGGCTGCAGTTCGCCGCCGACCGCATCGCGCTGGCGGTGGAGAGCGCGCGCCTGACCGAGCTGGAGCGGCTGCGCCGCGGCTCGCTGTCCTTCCTGGTGGAGGCCTCCGACCTGCTCGCCGGCACCCTGGAACGCGACCAGACGCTCGCCCTGATGGCCCAGATGACGGTGCCGACCCTGGCCAACTGGTGCGCCGTCTACACGATCGCCGACCAGGCCTCGGAGCCCGAACTCGCCTTCGTCCTCCACGAGGACGAGGACCGCATCGACGGCATCAAGGCCCTGCTCTCCCGTGTCGCCCCTCCCGAGCCCGACCCCACCCCCGGGGCCCGGGTGTGGACGGCTCCGGCCGACGCGGCGCACTCCACGGCCCTGCGCGCCTCCCTGCGCAGCCTGGGCCTCGGCGACGCCGCACGGCCCGCCACGGGCCCCGGCACGGCCCTGGCGACCGCGGCGGCCGTCGGCGGGGAGACGGTCGTCCTGCCGCTGGTGGCCCGCAACCGCGTCATCGGCATGCTCACCCTCGGCAAGTCCGCCGACGAACGCTTCCGCCAGGAGATCCTGGAACTCGCCGAGGACCTGTCGCGCCGGGCCGCCCTCGCCCTGGACAACGCCCGCCTCTACAGCGAGCGCACGGCCATCAGCCAGTCCCTCCAGCGCAGCCTGCTGCCGCCCGGCCTGCCGGTGATCCCCGGCGTCGAGGTCGAGGTGGTCTACCGCGCCGCAGGCGAGGGCAACGAGGTCGGCGGCGACTTCTACGACGTGTTCCCGATCCGCGACGGCTGCTGGGGCTTCGCCATCGGCGACGTGTGCGGCACGGGCCCCGAGGCCGCCGCCGTGACCGGTCTCGCCCGGCACGCGCTGCGCCTGCTCGCCCGTGAGGGCTTCAGCGGCCCGTCCGTCCTGGAGCGCCTCAACGCGGCCATCCTGGACGAGGGGGCCCGCAGCCGCTTCCTCACCCTCCTCTACGGCGAGATGTGGCCGCAGAGCGACGGCAGCGCCGTCCTGAAGGTGGTGTGCGCAGGGCACCCGCTGCCGCTGCGACTGCGGCAGAGCGGCGTCGTGGAACCCGCCGCGGAGCCGCAGCCGCTGCTCGGCGTCATCGAGGACCTCGAACTCGTCGAGCAGACCGTCACCCTCGACCCCGGCGACGTCCTGCTCTGCGTCACCGACGGCGTCACCGAACGCCGCGAGGGCACCCGCATGCTCGGCGACGACGGCCTCGCCGACGTCCTGGCGACGTGCACGGGCCTCACCGCCGGCGCCGTCGCGGCCCGCATCCAGCGCGCCGTCGAGCGCTTCGCATCGGACGCGCCCTCCGACGACATGGCCATCCTCTCGATGCGCGTCCCGGAACTGCCCGCCTAGCGGGCCCGGTCCGCGCAGAGCCCGGGAAATAGGAGAGGCCCCCGCCGTGACGGCGGGGGCCTCTCCTCATCAGAGCCCCAATACGGAATCGAACCGTAGACCTTCTCCTTACCATGGAGACGCTCTGCCGACTGAGCTATTGGGGCGCGTCGACGTGAAGGATCTTAACCCATCCCGGTCCCGGTTCGGAAATCCGCTCGACGTACGGACCCACCGGAACGGCCAGGGATCAGAGCAGGCCGCCGAGCGTGTTGCACGCCGCGGCCATCCGCTCCAACTCCTTCTCCGTCAGACCCGGGTGGACGGGCAGCGACAGCGTCTCGCCGGCCGCCTTCTCGGTACGCGGCAGGTACGAACTCGACCGGTACTCCGGGAGCCGGTGCACGGGCGTCGGGATGCTCACGTTCGCCTGAACGCCCCGCGCGGCCAGGGCCATCGCGAACGCGTCCCGGTCCGGCCGGCCGTTCCCCGGTATGCGCACCGTGTAGCGGTGGTAGACGTGGTGGGCGCCGGGCTCCACGTACGGCACCAGGACACCGGTCAACGCCGAGTCCAGGTAGCGGCAGTTGGCCCGCTGCCGGGCGACGGCACCGGCGAGCTTCGCCAGCGCCCCCCGGCCCGCGGCCGCCTTGCGGTCGGTGATGCGGGCCCGGGCGTGGACGGTGTCCCGAAGCCGCTTGACGGCACTGGCCAGTTCGGGGTGCTCCGTGGTGACCACGGCACCCTCCTCGACGGAGAACACGCTCAGCACGCCGTAGGTGCCGACCCGGCGGCCGGCCAGCGTGGCCGCCTGGGCCTGGGTGGCGTCCTCGACGATCGCCAGGCCGTGCCGGGCGGCGATGTCGGTGATCTGGTCGACGGCCGCGGGGTGCCCGAAGAGGTGCACCGGGAGGATGGCCACCGTGAGGGGCGTGATCGCGGCGGCGACGGCCTCCGGATCGAGGCAGAACGTCAGCGGGTCGATGTCCGCGAAGACCGGCACCGCACCGACCTGCCGCACGGCGGCCGCGGTCTCCACGGGCGCGAACGACGGCAGGATCACTTCCTCGCCGGCGCCGATGCCGAGCGAGAGCAGCGCCAGCTGCAACGCGGAGGTCGCCGAATCCACGGCAACGGTATGACGCCCGTCCACCGCCGACGAGAACTCGTCCTCCAGCGCGGCTACTTCAGCACCCTGAACCAGGAACTGCTGCATCAGGCTCACCTCCACTTACCCGGTCCGGCAAGGATCACCGCAGCGGATGATGCGTTGCTGATCTGAACATGAACAGCGGGTGTGGATACGCCAAAGAGCCGTGCCCCCGGACTGGGTCCGGGGGCACGGCTCTGAATGATTGTTCGGCGGCGTCCTACTCTCCCACAGGGTCCCCCCTGCAGTACCATCGGC
>NZ_JBEXYN010000030.1:0-106479 GCF_040630935.1 Streptomyces sp. NPDC005722 | reverse complement strand
GGGGCAGATCTTCGTCAAGGGCGAGGTCATCAAGACCGTCCCCGAGTCGAAGATCGTCGAGACCCTCATCGAAGAGGCCATGAAGCTCGCCGAGCGCATGCAGGCCGACGGAGCGCCGTCAGGAGAGCCCCAGATCAGTGTGAGCTAAAGCGAAACAATCCCCGGTAGGGGAGCGAGGTGGGAAAGTGTCGCTGCTCGAGAACATCCGTGGTCCGCGCGACCTGAAGGCCCTTCCGCCGGAGCGGCTGGGCGAACTCGCCGTGGAGATCCGTGAATTCCTGGTCCAGGCGGTGGCCAGGACCGGGGGGCACCTGGGACCCAATCTGGGCGTGGTCGAGCTGACGGTCGCCCTGCACCGGGTCTTCGACTCGCCGGCCGACCGCATCCTGTGGGACACGGGTCACCAGTCCTACGTGCACAAGATCCTGACCGGCCGTCAGGACTTCTCCAAACTGCGCGGCAAGGGCGGCCTGTCGGGCTACCCCTCGCGTGCCGAGTCCGAGCACGACGTCATCGAGAACAGCCACGCCTCCACGGTGCTGGGCTGGGCCGACGGCCTCGCCAAGGCCAACCAGGTGCTCGGCCGGCAGGACCACGTCGTGGCCGTCATCGGCGACGGCGCCCTGACGGGCGGCATGGCCTGGGAGGCGCTGAACAACATCGCCGCCGCCAAGGACCGCCCGCTGATCATCGTCGTCAACGACAACGAGCGCTCCTACGCGCCCACCATCGGCGGCCTCGCCAGCCACCTGGCCACCCTGCGCACCACCGACGGCTACGAGCGCTTCCTGGCCTGGGGCAAACAGGTGCTCCAGCAGACGCCCGTGGTCGGCAAGCCGCTCTACGAGTCCCTGCACGGCGCCAAGAAGGGCTTCAAGGACGCCTTCGCCCCGCAGGGCCTGTTCGAGGACCTGGGCCTGAAGTACCTCGGCCCGATCGACGGCCACGACGTCGCCGCGGTCGAGTCGGCGCTGCGCCGGGCCCGGCGCTTCCACGGCCCCGTGCTCGTGCACTGCCTCACCGAGAAGGGCCGCGGTTACGCCTTCGCCGAGCGCGACGAGGCGGACCGCTTCCACGCGGTGGGCGCCATGGACCCGCTCACCTGCGAACCGCTCACCCCGTCCAGCGGCCCGAAGTGGACCTCGGTCTTCGGCAACGAGATGGTCAGGATCGGCGCGGAGCGCCCGGAGGTCGTGGCCATCACCGCGGCCATGCTGCAGCCGGTGGGGCTGGAGAAGTTCGCCAAGGCCTTCCCGCGCCGCGTCTACGACGTCGGCATCGCCGAGCAGCACGCGGCGGTGTCGGCGGCGGGCCTGGCCACCGGCGGCCTGCACCCGGTGGTCGCCGTCTACGCGACCTTCCTCAACCGCGCCTTCGACCAGGTGCTGATGGACGTCGCGCTCCACAAGTGCGGCGTCACCTTCGTGCTGGACCGGGCGGGCGTCACCGGCGACGACGGCGCCTCGCACAACGGCATGTGGGACATGTCGATCCTCCAGGTCGTCCCGGGCCTGCGGATCGCCGCGCCGCGCGACGCCGACCAGCTGCGCGCCCAGCTGCGGGAGGCCATCGACGTGGACGACGCGCCCACCGTCGTCCGCTTCCCCAAGGAGACCGTCGGCGAGGCGCTGCCGGCCATCGACCGGGTGGGCGGCATGGACGTGCTGCACCGCGGCGACCGGCCGGACGTGCTCATGGTCTCCGTCGGCGCCCTCGGTCCGGTCTCCCTGGCCGCGGCCGCCCTGCTGCGCGAACGCGGCGTCGGCGTCACGGTCGTCGACCCCCGCTGGGTCAAGCCGCTCGACGCGGAGCTCCCCGCGCTCGCCGCCCGGCACCGCATGGTCGCCGTCATCGAGGACAACGGCCGTGCCGGGGGCGTCGGTTCGGCCGTCGCGCAGGCCCTGCGGGACGCCGAGACCGATGTGCCGGTCCGTGACTTCGGCATCCCGCAGCAGTTCCTGGCGCACGCCAAGCGCGGCGAGGTGCTCGCCGACATCGGCCTCACCCCCGCCGAGATCGCCGGCCGGATCGGGGCCACCCTGGCCCGTCTCGCGGCGGACCAGCAGCACCCGGACGAGAGGCACGTGAGCGATGACACCGCCCGATCCTGAACCCAAGGGGTTCGACCTGGCGACCCTGCTGGCCGAGCGCGGAGCCGAGCGCTACGACCTGCACGCCAGGTACCTCAACCACCAGTTGCCGCGCATGCTGCACACCATCGGCTTCGACAAGGTCTACGAGCGGGCCGAGGGCGCGTACTTCTGGGACGACGAGGGCCGGGACCACCTCGACATGCTCGCCGGCTTCGGGGTGATGGGCCTGGGCCGCCACCACCCCGTCGTCCGCAAGGCGCTGCACGACGTCCTGGACGCCGGGCTGGCGGACCTCACCCGCTTCGACTGCCAGCCGCTGCCGGGGCTGCTCGCGGAGAAGCTGCTGTCGTACGCGCCGGGCCTGGACCGGGTGTTCTTCGGCAACAGCGGCACCGAGGCGGTCGAGACGGCCCTGAAGTTCGCCCGCTACGCCACCGGCCGGACCCGCGTGCTCTACTGCGACCACGCCTTCCACGGGCTCACCACCGGCTCGCTCTCCGTCAACGGCGAGGGCGGCTTCCGGGAGGGCTTCGACCCGCTGCTCCCGGACACCGCCGTGCCCCTGGGCGACCTGGAGGTCCTGGAGCGGGAGCTGGCCAAGGGCGACGTGGCCGCGCTGATCGTCGAGCCGATCCAGGGCAAGGGCGTGCACGCCGCCCCGCCCGGCTACCTGCGGGCGGCGCAGGAGCTGCTGCACCGGCACAAGGCGCTGCTGATCGCCGACGAGGTGCAGACCGGCATCGGCCGCACCGGTGACTTCTTCGCCTACCAGCACGAGGAGGGCGTCGAGCCGGACCTGGTGTGCGTGGCCAAGGCCCTGTCGGGCGGCTACGTGCCGGTGGGCGCCACCCTCGGCAAGGACTGGATCTTCAAGAAGGTCTACTCGTCCATGGACCGCGTACTGGTGCACTCCGCCAGCTTCGGCTCCAACGCCCAGGCCATGGCCGCGGGGCTGGCCACCCTCGCGGTGATGGAGGACGAGAAGGTCGTCGAGAACGCCCGGGTCACCGGGGACCTGCTCCGTGACCGGCTCGCCGCCCTCGTGGACCGCTACGAACTGCTGCACGAGGTCCGCGGCCGGGGACTGATGATCGGCATCGAGTTCGGCCGTCCGAAGTCACTGGGGCTGCGCGGCCGCTGGACGATGCTGCAGGCGGCCCGCAAGGGCCTGTTCGCGCAGATGGTGGTCGTGCCGCTGCTGCAGCGGCACCGCATCCTCACCCAGGTCTCCGGGGACCACCTGGAGGTGATCAAACTGATCCCGCCGCTGGTCATCGGGGAGCGTGAGGTGGACCGCTTCGTGGACGCCTTCACCGCCGTGATGGACGACGCACACGGCGGCGGTGGCCTGATGTGGGAGTTCGGCAGGACACTGGTGAAGCAGGCGGTCGCCCACCGCTGACCGGGCCCGCCGCGGGTCCCCTGGGTTCTTTGCCCCTGAGGCAAGCTTTTTGCCTCAGGGGCGAACCGGCGGCTATACCTGAGTGCATGACCTCACCATCCGCGGACGAGGCGCCCCTGCCGGACGTCGCCCCCCAACTGCGCGCGCTGCGCCGCCGGGGCGGGCTGACGCTGGAGGCGGCCGCCGCCCGCGCCGGGCTCTCGCCCGCGCACCTGTCCCGGCTGGAGACCGGCCAGCGGCAGCCCTCCCTCCCCATGCTGCTGTCCCTCGCCCGCACCTACGGCACCACCGTGTCCGACCTGCTCGGCGAGACCTCCGCGGAGCGCGACCCCGTGGTCCGCGGCGGTTCCGTACCGCCCGCGGAGGCCGGCGGCTGGACGTACTGGCCGGCCGGGAACCCCGGGCGGGCCATGCAGGCGCTGCGGCTGCACGTTCCCCCCGGCCCCCAGGAGGGGCTGGTGCGCGTCCACGCCGGGGAGGAGTGGCTGTACGTCCTCAAGGGGGAGCTGCGGCTCACCCTCGGGGAGGCCGTGCACCGGCTGGTGCCCGGCGACAGCTCCCACTTCGACTCGCTCACCCCGCACCGCATCGCCGCGGCCTCGCCGGACGGTGTCGACCTGCTGTTCGTCCACACGCTGCTGCGGAGTTCCGTCGCGGAGCTGTGCCTGGGCGACGGCCGTTCCCCGCGCCCGCACGGCGCATGACGAGAGGACTGACCGTGTCCGGCGAATCCCGCGACAAGGCCCCCATGGGCTTCAAGGTGCGCGCCTTCATCTACCTGGTGGGGGTCCACGTCATCGCCGCGTTCTTCTTCCTGATCTTCCACCTGGCCGGGGCCAAGTAGGGCGGGCCCGGCAGTCCGGCTTCGTCCTGCCGGCCCGGCTCCCGTCGGTCAGGCCGGCCGCGCGCCGTCCAGGAAGAGCGCGCGCAGCCGCTCGCGCCGCGCCGGCGTGAGGCCCAGCCCCTCCTCCAGGTAGCGGTCCGCCGAGCCCCAGTGCTCCTCGATGGTGTCGAAGGCGGTCTCCAGGTACTCCTTGCGGGCGTCGAAGAGCGGGCCGAGCAGCTCCATGACCTCGGGCGTGTTCGCCGGCTCCGCGTCGTCGCCGCGCCGGATGCGGTAACGGCGGTGCGCCTCGTTGCTCTTGAGGTAGTCCTCCACGATCGCGTCGCGCTCGACCCCGAGGGCGAGCAGGATGACGGCGATCGAGGTGCCCGCCCGGTCCTTGCCCGCGGCGCAGTGCAGCAGCGCCGGTACCGACTCGTCCTCGGTGAGCAGTTCGAGCATGCGGGCGTGCTCGGCGGTGCGGTCCAGCACGATGCGGCGGTACGCCTCCACCATGCGCGCGGCGGCGCGTCCCTCGCCGAGGATCTCGCGCAGCGCCGCGACGTCGCCGTCGCGGACGGTGGTCCAGAACTCGGCGCCCTGGGCGGGGTCGCTCAGCGGCATGTTCACGTTGCGGACGCCGGGCAGGCCGACGTCCGGGCCCTCCAGCCTGATGTCGGAGGCGTTGCGGAAGTCGAAGACGGTGTGCAGCCCGAGGGAGGACAGGAAGCCGGCGTCCCCGGCCGTGGCGTGGGCCAGGTGGCCGCTGCGGAAGAGCCGCCCGTACCGCACCCGGCGGCCGTCTGTCGTCGGGAGGCCGCCGACGTCACGGAAGTTGCGCACCCCGGTCAGTTCGGGTTCCGACGGGGCGGGCTGCGGCGTCTGCTCGGTCACCGGCGCTCCTTCGCTCAGCGGCCGGGCGGTGCGGGTCACCGGCGGCCGGACCACTCCCGACCTTACGGCACCCCGGGCGGCGCCGTACCGGCCGGTATGTGATCGGTGGCGGGGGCCTTCGTGGCGCGGGCGGGAGGCCGTCTTATTCCGTTTCCGGCGGATCCGGGCGGGTGGGATAGATCACCCCCCGTCAACCCCTGGTTACGGTGGCGTAGGTTACTTGAGGAGGTGAAGTATGTGCTGACGTGCCAGACGATTCGAAGAGAAACAACAGTGAGGCCATCGGGTCGTACACAGCCGTGGGGGACAGTTTCACGGAAGGTGTAGGCGATCCGGCTCCCGACGGGACGTTCATCGGCTGGGCCGACCGGCTGGCGGTGCTCCTCTCCGACCGCCGCCCCGAGCACGACTTCCGCTACGCCAACCTCGCCGTGCGCGGCCGCCTCCTCGACCAGATCGTCGAGGAGCAGGTGCCGCGGGCCGTGGAGCTCGCGCCCGACCTCGTGACCTTCTGCGCGGGCGGCAACGACATCCTGCGTCCCGGCAGCGATCCCGACGACGTCGCGGAGCGCTACGAGGCGGCGGTAGCCCGCCTCACCTCCGCCGTCGGCACGGTCGTGCTGTGCACGGGCTTCGACACCCGAGGCATCCCCGTGCTGCGGCACCTGCGTGGCAAGATCGCCACCTACACGGCCCATGTGCGCGCCATCGCCGACCGGTACGACTCCCCGGTGCTGGACCTGTGGTCGCTCCGTTCGGTCCAGGACCGCAGGGCCTGGGACGCCGACCGCCTCCACCTGTCGCCCGAGGGGCACACCAGGGTCGCCCTGCGCGCCGCGCAGGTGCTGGGGCTCGAGGTGCCGGCCGACCCCGACCAGGCGTGGCCGCCGGAGCCGTTCCGCGCGCCCGCCGACATCCGCCGCGACAACATCCAGTGGGCCCGGGAGTACCTGGTGCCCTGGATCGGCCGGCGGCTGCGCGGGGAGTCCTCCGGCGACAACGTGGAGCCCAAGCGCCCGGACCTGCTACCGCTCTAGCCGGCCGCCGGCGGTCCCGGCGCGTCGGCCTGGGGGGCGGCATCAGAAGGGCTGCGCCCCGGGGGCGAGTTCGGCCCACACGACTCGGCCGCCGCCGTCGTCGGTGGGCCGGACGCCCCATGCCTGCGAGAGCGCGCCCACCAGCAGCAGGCCGCGCCCGCCCTCCTCGTCCACGCCCGCCGCCCGCGGCCGGGGCGCAGTCGGCGCGCGCCCCTGGTCGCTGACCTCGAGCCGCAGCCGGGCGCCGTCGTAGCGCAACCCGCAGGTGATGAACTCACTGCCGGTGTGCATGACGGCGTTGGTGAAGAGCTCGGAAACGATCATCTCGGCGTCGTCGCGCAGTCCCTCGTCCGTCTCCCACTCCCGCAGCCGTGCCAGCACGCGATGGCGTGCGTCGGCGACGGAGGACCCGTGGGCGGGCAAACGGAACAGGTCCTGGCAGCGACGGGCGTCGAGGGTGCCACGGCGCTCTAACCGCAGAGCGTCTGGTGAGGAGGCCACGTCGACAACTATGCGGTCCCGTTCGAACTGTTGGCAAGGTGCGATCTGTAATTTACAGAACGGCCGGTGCGCACTGTCGGTTTTCGATGACGGCATGACACACTGCTTGCAGCAGAGGGGAGTTGGGGGAAGTGGTCCTGACTGACGCACGGTCGGGCGGTGCTCCCACCGTCCTCCGCGTGGTGCTCGGCAAACGGCTCCAGGACCTGCGCGAGAAGGCCGGGTTCTCCTTCGAGGACGCCGGACGGGCCCTCGACGTCACCCACGCCACGATCCGCCGCATGGAGAAGGCCGAGGTCGGCCTGAAGATCCCCTACGTCGAGAAGCTGCTGCGCACCTACGGCGTCCTGGACCCGGCGGAGCTCGAGGAGTTCCTCGCACTGGCCCGGGAGGCCAACCAGCCCGGCTGGTGGCACCGTTACCGCGACGTCCTGCCCGACTGGTTCAGCGCCTTCGTGAGCCTGGAGGGCGAGGCCGGCGTCATCCGCGCCTACGAACCGCACTACGTCCCCGGACTGCTGCAGACCGAGGACTACGCGCGCGAGGTGCTGCGGTCGGGGAACCCGGGGGCGGCCGACTCCGAGGTCGAGCGCGGCGTCGCGCTGCGCATGGAGCGCCAGGCGCTGCTCACCCGGGAGGACGCGCCACTGGTCTGGATCGTCATCGACGAGACGGTCCTGCGAAGACCCATCGGCCGCCCGGCGGTCATGCGCGCCCAGATCGCCAGGCTGATGGACTCCTGCGCCCTGCCCAACGTACGACTGCAGATCATGCCGTTCACGGCCGGACCGCACCCCGCCATGTACGGCCCGTTCCACATCTTCCGGTTCCAGACGCACGAACTCCCGGACGTCGTCTACTCCGAAAGCCTGGTCGGGGCCGTCTACTTCGACGACCGCGACGACGTGTCGACCTTCCTGGAGGCCCTGGACCGGATGTGCGCACAAGCCGCGCCGACCCAGAGCACCGAGCGGATCCTCGGTGGCATCCACAAGGAGACATGACCATGGAGCGGATCTACAACGGCATGCCCGCGGCGGAACTCGCCCGCGAGGGCTGGCGCAAGCCGTGGAGCGGGGGCAACGGCGGCTCGTGCGTCGAAGCCCTCAGGATGGACGACGGCCGGGTGGCGTTACGGCAGTCCGCCGACCCCGACGGGCCCTGCCTGATCTACACCGGCAACGAGATGACGTCCTTCATCGAGGGCGCCAAGGCCGGCCAGGCCGACTTCCTGCTGCCGTGAGCGGCGGGACGGACCGGGAGACCACCGACCGCACCGACCCGGCCCCGCAGGGGCCACCGGAATCCGAACGGAGCAGGGCGTTGACCGACAAGGGCTTCCCCGCGGAGGAGATCGACACCAGCCGGCCGCACCCGGCCCGGATGTACGACTACTACCTCGGCGGCAAGGACAACTACGAGGCCGACCGCGAGGCGGCCGAGATGGTGATCCGCATGACCCCCGACGCGCGCCCCAGCGCACGCGCCAACCGGGACTTCATGCAGCGTGCGGTGCGCTACGCGGCGGGGCAGGGCATCCGGCAGTTCGTCGACATCGGCACCGGCATCCCCACCTCGCCCAACACCCACGAGGTCGCCCGCTCCGTCGCCCCCGACGCCCGGGTCGCCTACGTCGACAACGACCCCATCGTGGCCGCCCACGCCGGTGCGCGGCTCACCAACACCGGGAACGCCGGCTTCTTCCTCGGTGACGTCCGCGAGCCCGGGACCGTCCTGGAGCACGCCACCATCCGGGAGCTGATCGACTTCGACGAGCCCGTCGCCCTGATGCTCGTCGCGCTGCTGCACTTCGTCCGCGACGACGAGGACCCGGCCGGGATCGTGCGCACCCTCACCAAGAACCTCGCGCCCGGCAGCCTGCTGATCCTCAGCCACGGCACGACCGACTTCCACCGGGACGTCGACGCCGACGCGGGGGAGGCCTACAAGAACGCGACCTCCACGCTCACCCTGCGCGGCAAGGCGGAGATCGAGCCCTTCTTCGAAGGGTTCTCCCTGGTCGAGCCGGGCCTGGTGCAGGTACCGCGGTGGCGCCCGGACGGCCCGCCCCCGCAGGAGGGCGAGCACGTCCGCATCGCCTTCTGGGGAGGCGTCGGCCGCAAGGGCTGACGCCGCCCCACGGGCCTGCTCAGGGGGACGCCGGCGTCAGCAGCCGCAGCGGTGCCCGCCCGGGCGGCGGCGCGGCGGGGATCCGCTCCAGGACCCCGCCGGCGAACACGTCGTACAACGGCAGCGTCTCCAGGTGGACGTAGCCGATGTGGCAGTCGCAGACCGCCAGCGGGCAAGCCCGCGGGCGCAGCGCCGCCCGGTAGGAGCCGTCGTAGAGGTTGCCCAGCTCCTCGGGGACGAAGTGGCAGCGCCGGACGGTGCCCTCGCCGTCCACCGAGACGACCGAATCGCCCGTCCGGCACGGCAGGCCCGCGCTGCGGTGCGGATGCCGGCTGTAGGGGAAGAGCGGGTCGAGGTCCGTCCACCGGGCCGCCTCCGCGTCGGTGTACGTGTGGCCCTCGGCGGCGTTGACCCACAGGTAGACGTGGTCCGGGAGGTCGGCCCGCAGCCTGCGGGCCTGCTCCAGGTGCTCCGGCAGGCCGACGACGCCCACGCTGTGCCGGACCCCGCGCTCCGCCAGGTCGCGGCACTTGGCCAGGAACCGGTCGTAGGGGGTCTGACCGGGGTGGAAGGTGCACCACAGCGCGAGCGTGCCGAGGTCGGCCTCGTCCAGCCACTGCGTGCGGAAGCTCAGATTGGTCTGGATCGCCACCCGGCTCACGTGCGGCAGCCAGCTCAGCTCGACCAGGGAGCGCCGGTACCAGGAGCGCACCAGGCCCTCGCCCCACGGGGTGAACAGCAGCGAGAGCCGGTCGTCCGTCCGTTCGGCCGCCCAGCCGGTGAAGCGCTCCAGCGCGGCGCGGTCGGCGGTCAGCTCGGCCCTGCTGTCCCTGCGCTTGGCGAACGGGCAGTAGGGGCAGTCGTAGTCGCAGGAGGCCAGCGGGCCGCGGTAGAGGATCGTCAGGTCCATGGCGGGGGCGCTCACCTGGGCTCGTAGGCGGCCATGCGCCGCCGCACGGCGGCCGAGAACAGCTCGGGACCGGCCGCGTCGGAATGGGCCAGGCCCTCGGGCGACAACCGCAGCACGTCCGGACCCGCGGCGGTGTCCAGCCAGCCCCGCTCCGCGAAGCGGCCCAGCTCCTCGGCGAAGTCCTCCTCCGGAGCGGTGCCGAACCGGGCCCGGTACTCGGCGACGGGCAGGCCGTCGGCCTGCAGCAGGGACTGCAGCAGATGACGGCGGCGCGCCTCCTCGGAGTCCATCTCCCACCCGAAGTCGGCGTGACCGAACTCCCGCGTGGTGCGCGCCGTGTAGGCGTCGATGATGCCGCGGATGCGGTGCATGTCGACGGCGTAGTCGAAGGAGTAGTGCAGCGTGGAGGTGTACGAACGGGCCCCGCAGCCGAGGCCGACCATGCCGTCGGTCTGGCAGGCGTAGTCCCCGCCGCCGGTGGTGGGGGCGTCCGCACGGCGGAACATGCGCATCGACACCTGCTCGTAGCCGTGCGCCAGCAGATGGTCGCGGCCGTGGCGGTACTGCCGCAGCCGCTGCTCGTCCCACGCCGCCTCGTCCGGCGCGGCGCCGGCGGTGTGCCGGCCGAGGCCGGTGAGCGGGCGGACGTAGAGCGGGTACAGGTACAGCTCCTCAGGGCCCCAGGCGAGCGCGGCGTCCAGGGACGTCGTCCAGGACCGCTCGGTCTGGCCGTCGATGCCGTAGATCAGGTCGACGTTGAGCACGGGGATGCCCGCCTCCCGGACCCTGCCCAGCGCCGCCTCGACGTCGGCCCGGCGCTGCGGGCGGACGGCGGCGCGGGCCTCCGCCTCGACGAAGCTCTGCACCCCCAGGCTCAGCCGGGTCGTGCCGCGCTCCGCCAGCACCGACAGCCGGTCGGCGGTCGCGGTGGCCGGCGAGGCCTCCACGGAGAGCGGTATCGCCCGCAGGTCGGCGCCCAGGCCCTGTTCCGCCAGGTCGCAGAGCCGTTCCAGCTCGCCGGCCTCCAGGTATGTGGGAGTCCCGCCCCCGAACGCGGCGTTGGCGAACCGCGCCCCCTCGCCCAGCGCCTCCCGCACCGCGGCGGCCTGGCGCTCCAGGGCGTCCAGGTAGGCGGTGGCAAGGCCGTCCGGCGCCCCGATCCTGGTGAAGAGGTTGCAGAAGCCGCAGCGGACCTCGCAGAACGGGATGTGGAAGTAGAGGGACAGCGCGTCCTTCGGCTCGTCCGCCCACAGGTCGCGCAGCCCGGCCTGCTCGCGGGGCAGCGCGCGGTAGGCCGTCTTGTGCGGGTACGCGTACACGTAGTGCCGGTACGGGCGCACGGCGGCCGTGGCCGGGGGCGTCGGGGAGAGCGTGACGTCGGTGCGGGTCATCGGGCGGCCCCGTCGAGGATGAAGTGGGCGTAGGGCACCGTCCACACGACCTCGTGGCCGATGCGGTGGCCGGTGTGGCCGTCCTCTCCGTACGCCGTGCCGTGGTCGGAGCAGACGACGGCCAGACACGGACGGCGGCTGGAGGCGGCGGCGAAGAGCCTGCCGATGTGGCGGTCGACGTACTCCAGGGCGGCGGCGTGGGTGGCACGCGAGTCGCCGGCCTCCCGGGTGGCGCCGGGCAGGTGGAACCAGTTGGGCTGGTGCAGCGCCGAGACGTTCACGAAGAGGAACAGCGGCCGCTGCGGCGGCAGGGCGGCGACGACCTCCTCGGCGCGGGCCACCTGCGCCTCGAAGGAGGTGGGTGAGGGCACGCCGAACTCCGGCTCCCAGTGGCTCTCCTGGAAGAGCCCGGGCAGCACCGACCCCAGCGGGGCCTGCTTGTTGAAGAAGCCGACGCCGCCGATGCACACCGTGCGGTAGCCGGCCGCGGCGAGCCCCGACACCAGGTCGGGGGTGTCGTAGACGAAGGTGCCGTCCGCGGTGCTCTCGCTGCCGGCGAAGCGCGCCGCGAACAGCCGCGGGTGGGGGCCGGGCTCGGTGGGCGTGGGCAGGAAGCCCGCGAAGATCGCCTGGTGGGAGGCGTACGTGAAGCTGCCGGGCGCGTGCCGGCGTTCCCAGCGGCCACCGGGCAGATGGCGGGCCAGGTGGGGGATGCGGCCCGCCGCGGCCAGTTCCTCGGCCACGTCGTGGCGGAGGGTGTCCAGGGTGACCAGCAGGATGTCGTGGCTGCCCACGATCTGGTTCATGTCAAGCGGTGGCGTCATGGTGGTGCTCCTCGCGTCGCGCGCGTTCCATCGCGGCCGGTACGGCGGCGACCTGGGCGGCGTAGGTGTCCAGTCCCTCGGCCCCGCTGCCCGGGAGACCGGTGAGCCGGGGCAGCAGATCCCCGAAGGCGTTGACCTCGCCGACGGCGAAGCGGCGCCAGCCCGTCGTGGCCAGCACGTCCACGCCGACGCAGAGGGTGCCGGGGAAGCACGCCGCCGCCTGCTCGGCGGTCGTCAGCACGTCCCCGAAGTCGCCGCCCGCGGCGCTGATCGCCGCGCGGGCCGTGTCCAGGTCGCCGCGGGCGCCGCCGAGGTGCAGGTTCGTCATCGGGTGCGGGCTGGTGCGGACGACGGCGTGCGTGGCGCGGCCGGCGACCACCACCACCCGCAGGTCGGCCGCGCGCCCGTGCTGGGACGCCTTGGGCAGCCAGCGCTCCACGTGCAGCCCGTCCGGGGCCAGCGCGTCGACGAGGGCGGCCACTTCCGGTTCCGTGCGGTACTCCCGCACCCGCAGCGAGTTGAACAGGCGTCCGTCGGCCGTGGTCTCCACCGAGGTCGTCGCCTTGATCCGGCCGGGCCCCGCCATCGCCAGCGCCACCACACCGGAGGCGGAGGAGCCGTGCGCGGGCTTGAGGAACGCCCGGGAGATCCGGGCGGCCCGCAGCCGCTCCCTGAGCTCGTCCCAGCCGCGCACCGGCGGCCCGCCGGGCGCGGGCGGCACCGCGACGCCCGCCGCGGCGAGCCGGGCGTGGCAGCGGCGCTTGTCGAACAGGACGGCGACCTCGCCCGCGTCCGCCGACGGCACCGCGCCGGCCCGCCGGGCCGCATCCGTGACCTCGTGCACCGCGGCGGTGAAACGGCGGTACCACAGCGCGGTGCCCTCGACCCGGGCCGGGTCGTCGGCGCCCCGCAGCAGCCGGTCGACCTCGGCGTCCTCACCGGGGGAGTCGACGCGCACGAACTCGCCGGGCGCGAAGGCGTACCGGCCGCGCAGCACGTCGCGCCACGCCACCACGCGCGGTGCGGGGTGCCCGGCGGCGCGTACCGCGTCGGCGAACAGCGTCGTCCTGCGGTTGCCGGGGTTGCCGACCACGGCGATCCGCGGCGCACCGCCGGTGCGGCTATTCGGAGACGGCGACATAGCGCCACTCCTCGCCCCGACGGCGGCGCGACGCGAGCTGCTCCGACAGGTCGACCTCGGTGCCCGCGGAGCCCACCGCCGCGCGCAGCCGCTCGGCCACGGCCTCGCTCAGGAAGTGGTGGTGCAGGTCGAGCCGCTTGAGGTGGGTGAGCGGCTGGCCGCTCAGCAGCGCCTCGGCGCCGGTGTCGCCGAGCGTGCCCATGGACAGGTCCAGCGTCTCCAACTGGGCGACGACGGGTGCCGAGGCCACGGCCGCCGCGATCTCGTCCTGCAGTTCGCTGTCCTGGAGGCCGAGGTGGCGCAGTGCGGGGAAGCGGCCGCCGGCGAGGACCGGCGCCAGGTCGGCGACCGTGGCGTCGCCCCCGTACTCCGACACGCCGAGCCACAGCTCCAGCCGCTCCAGTGCGGGCAGTTCGCAGGCGGCGACCGCCCGCACCACCGCGCCGGGCAGTCCGCCGGACTCGAAGCGCAGCACGCGCAACGCCTCGTGGCGGACCGGCCGCAGGGACAGCGGCTCCTGGCCCATGCCCTGCGAGTCGCCGCCGCGGACACCGAACTCCTCCAGCAGCGGGAAGCGTTCGAGGACGGGCGTGACGTCGGTCAGCTGCAGCCAGGAGACCTCGCACTCCTCGTACGTCACGTCGGCGAGGAAGAGGGCGCGCAGCGCGGGGAAGCGCTCCGCGTCCGCCAGCACCAGATCCAGCGCGGGACGCAGTTCCGCGTACTCGTCGTCCCACCAGGGCCCGAGGACGAGGGCGCGCACCCGCGTGGTGTCGACCGCCGAGGTGAAATGGCCCCACACCTCGGGGAAGGGGATCCCGCCGGCCTCGAAGCAGTCCAGCCGCCAGGCCACGGCGTCGGGCGCGGGCAGCTCGGCGGTGCCGGCCTCGGGCAGCGTGTGCACGCGCAGCCCGTGGAAGGTCTCCAGGTGGTGTGTCACTGTCATGACGGCCTCACTCCGCGACGGCGGTGTAGCGGTGGATCTCGCCGTCCCACTCGTCCTCGTCGCCGGGTTCGGAGAGGTCGACCTCGACGCCCGAAGGCTCGAGGGCGGCCCGTACGCGCTCGGCGACCGGTTCGGTGACGAAGTTGTGGTGGAGGTCGAGCCAGTTCAGGTGGGTGAGCGGCTGGCCGGCGAGCAGGGTGCTCACACCGTCGTCGGTGAGCACGCCCAGGGACAGGTCGAGCGAGGAGAGCTGGGCCACGACGGGGGCCGCGGCGACGGCGCCGGCGATCTCGTCCTGTATCTCGCTGTTGCGCAGGCCGAGGTGGCGCAGTGCCGGGAAGCGGCCGCCGGCGAGGATCGGCGCCAGGTCGGCGACCGTGGCGTCGCCCCCGTACTCCGACACGCCGAGCCAGAGCTCCAGGTGCTCCAGCGCGGGGAGTTCGCTCGCGCCGACGCCGCGGACGACCTCGCCGGGCAGGCCGCCCGCCTCGAAGCGCAGCGTGCGCAGCCGCTGGTGGCCCGTCGCCGGGAAGCGCAGTCCCGACCCGCCGCGGACGCCCAGCACCTCCAGCCGGGGGTAGGCGTCGAGCACCGGCGTCACGTCGGACTGCTCGATCCAGGAGATCTCGGCCTCCTCCATCTCCAGGTCGCCGATGAACACGGCCTCCAGCCCGGTCAGCCGCTCCCGTGCCTCCACGAGCGGCCGCACGACGGCGCCGGAGTCGTTGTCGTACGGCTCCCCCCACTGCCCGAGGACCAGGGCCCGCACCCCGGCGGGCTCCACGGTCTCCAGGAAGCGGTCCCACAGCTGCGCGAAGTTCTCCTTCGCGTCGTCGTCGTACGGGTTGACGGCCAGCCGCCAGGCCACCGCTCCGGCCGCCGGGAGTTCCTGCCGCGCGCCGGGCGCGGGGAAGTCGAAGGCCGGCAGGCCGTTCAGTTCCTGCAGATGTTCGACGTAGGACATCGGTGGTCTCCCCGGGATGGACGGACGCGGTGCCTCGGCGGTGCTGCCGCCTCGGTGCGGCCACTGCCGCGGGGCGGTGTGCCCCGCTCGCGAAGAGTTCTACCAAGTCCCTCCGACAGTGCTCGCCGCGGGCTGTGCACAGTCGGCCGGGGGGCGTTGTCACACCCCCCCGCGTAGCGTCGTGGACATCGGGTCGGCGGGCGCCGACGGCGAAGGGAGACACGCATGTACCGGCAGGGGGACGTCCTGATCGTGCCCGTCGCGGAGGCGGCCGTGCCGCCGGGCACGGAGCGGCTGCCGCGGCAGCCGAGGGACCCGCGGGGCAGGCTCGTGCTGGCCCTCGGTGAGGTGACCGGGCACGCCCACGCGGTCGTCGGCCCGGGGACGTTGGTGCGGGAGGCGGGGCCGTTCGGGGCGGCGTACCTCCACCTCCCGGACGGCGGGCGGGTGGTGCACGAGGAGCACGCCGCGATACCGCTGCCCAAGGGCTGGTACCGGGTCGTGCGGCAGCGCGAGTACGCGCCCGGCGCGGTGCGCGTCGTGGCGGACTGACGAGGACGGGGGAGCGGAGCGATGACGACGGTGGCGAGCACGGGCACGGGTGCGGCTGTGAACACGGGTGCGGCTGCGGGCACGGGTGCGGAGGCCGACACGACGGCGCTGTGGCGCGAGGTCGTGGCGGCGACGGGCCCGGCGGACCGGGCCGCGGCGGAGGAGGGGGTGCGCCGGGCCTACCGGCTGGCCGGGCTGCCGGAGCCGGAACGGATCGTGTGGGCGGCCTCCCCGCTGGAGGCGGTGGCCCTGGCCGTGCGTCTGACGGCGGACGGCACGGCGGGCGGCAGCGTCCGCGACGCGGTGCGCACCCGGCCGTGGGCGGCCGCGCGGGAGCGGGTCGCGGGCCGGCTCGGGCCGGCCGGCTGGGCGGACCACTGGGCCGTCACCGGCGCGCAGTTGTGGGACACGACGGTGCTGCTGACCGAGCGGATACGGACCGCCGTGGCCGACGCGGCACCGGCGGTGTCCGGGGGCGGGCAGGCCGTGCGGCTGGCGCTGCTCGACGCCGTGCTCGGGCAGCACGACGCGCCGTGGCTGGCCGCCTTCGACGGCCAGGAGGGCACGGGAGAACTGGCCGGGATCGCCGCGGTCGCCAGGAACGCCGGCTGGTGGTGGCCGTACGAGCGGACGGCGGTCGTCGCCGAACGCCCCCTGGAACTGCACCGGGACGAGGCCGGCCGGCTGGACCGCGGCGACGGCCCCGCGCTGGCCTTCGCGGACGGTTTCGCGTTGCACGCCTGGCGCGGCATGCCGGTCCCCGCCGAGTTCCTCGACGGGCTTGCCGGGCTGACCCCGCGCCGCATACGCGAGGAGGAGAACGCCGAACTGCGCCGGGTGATGCTGGAGCACTACGGCTACGAGCGCTACCTGGAGGAGTCCGGGGCGGAGCCCGTCCAGCGGGACGCGGCCGGGGTGCTCTGGCGGATCGAACTGGAGGGGGACGAGCCGCTGGTCATGGTCGAGGTCGTCAACTCCACGCCGGAGCCGGACGGCACCCACCGCACCTACTGGCTGCGGGTGCCGCCGCGGACCCGGACCGCCCGCGAGGGCGTCGCCTGGACCTTCGGACTGGAGGAGGCGGACTACGAGCCGGCGCGGGAGACCTGAACGGAATCCAGCGTCGCGGCGTCGATGAGGGCCAGGTTGCCGCCCGCCGTGCAGGTGTACGCGCCCGCCGTCGCACCGAGGCGGGCGCAGGACTCGAGGTCCAGTCCGCGTGTGCGCCCGTGGAGGAAGCCGCACAGGAAGGCGTCGCCCGCGCCGTTGGAGTCCACCACCGGGCCGGGCGGGACGACGGCCGGCACGTGCCGGGGCGTGCTGCTCCCGTCGCGCGCGAGCAGGTAGGCGCCGCCCGCCCCGGCGGTGGCGATCACGGCCTGCGCGCGGCCGTCACGGAGGATGCCGCGCATCACGTCCGCGATGCGCTCGCCCGCTCCTGCCGCGCTGAGGAAGACCAGGTCGGAGCGGCGGGCGAACTCCCGCTGGTGTTCCGCCAGCCCGTCCCAGTCGTGCAGGTCCGTCGAGACGGGCAGGCCGAGTTCCTCGATGTCGTCGTAGAGGAAGCGGGTGAAGTGCGAGATCGACAGGTGCACGTGCCGGGCCCGGCGCAGGTGCGGGAGGTAGAACTCGCGCGGCATCCGCAGGTCCGCCGGGTCGCGTCCGTCGTAGAAGGACATCCGCCGGCCCGTGGCGTCCACCAGGTTGACCGCCCGCCGGGTCCCGGCGGGGGAGATCAGCGGCTCGAAGTCGACGTCGCCCTTGGCCAGGCGCTCCCGGAGCAGGGTGCCGACCCAGTCCTCGCCGACGAAGTCGAGCAACTTCACGGTCATGCCGAGCGCGCGGCAGCCCAGCGCCACGTTGCCGCCGGTCTGGCCGGGCCACTCCCGGACCGGTCCCACCCCCAGGGAGTCCACGTACGGCACGGGCAGGCTGTCCACCCGCACCACGGTGTCCACCCCGGAACCACCGACGACGAGCACGTCGTACGGCGACTCTTGCGTGGTCATGCGCACCTCCAGTCACCACCCCGCCGTCATGCTACGGCCGGGGGGTGACCCCCGTCGGGCGATCACGGATCTGCCCGGCCGCCCGGTTGCCCGGGGGTGTCACGGCGCCGGAGCGGTGACCAGCTCCGTCCACGCCTCGCGGACCGTGTCCAGCCCGAAGCTGCGGCGCAGCCAGTCCCGGGCCTGCCCGCCCGCCTCCTCCCAGCCGTCGGCCGCGAGCGCGGAGATCGCGTCCGCCATGGCCGAGGGGGTGTCGTGGATCCAGCGGCGTTCGTAGATCGCGTCCGCGCCCGGCCAGGGCAGCAGGGCGGGCACCGCCCCGGAGGCCATGCCCTCGGCGGGGGCGAGGTGGAAGCTCTCGTCGTCACTGGTGGACAGGACGAAGCCGATGCGCCGCAGCCAGCTCGCCACGTCGGGCCCGAAGTCGTCGAAGACCACGGCGTCCTCCAGCGGGCCGGACTGCACCCGCCGCAGCACGGCGTCGTAGTGGGCCCGCTCCTGGGGCTTGTTCCAGATCCACCAGTAGTCCCACGGCATCTTGGACTTCACCGACAGCCGCCACCGCGGGTCCCGGGCCCGCAGGGCCTCGAGCACGTCCAGCCCCAGGTCGAGCCGCTTGCGCGAGGGCGCGACGCCGATCATGCCGAGGCGGTAGCGGGCGTCTGGGACCTTGGGACGGTCCAGCTGCCGGTCGTCGACCCAGTTGGGGACGGTGACGAGCTTCTCCTGCGGCCAGCCGGTGCGTTCCCGCGTCAGCCGGTTGTAGTGCGGGCTGACGCACACGACGCGGTCGACGGCGTCGATGTCGACCTGCGCGGGGTAGCCGGCGTACAGCTCGAAGCGGTGCAGCCGCACCACCAGGCGGGAACCGCGCCGCTTGTGGCGGCTGTACCAGACGGCCGCGGGCCCGCACCACTCCACCACCACGACATCGGCCCAGGCGGCGAGTTCGCGGCCGACCGCGGCGTCGTGCCGGGCCAGCGCCTCCCAGGCGTCGACCCGCACCTCCACCCCGGGCAGGGCCTGGAGGTGGTCCAGCAGCCGGGTGAAGAACTTCAGGTCGTGCCCGGCGACGACGACCCGCAGCGGCCGGCCGCGTCCGGCGAGACCGGCCGGTGCGGCGGGCAGCGCCCGCTCGACCAGGCCGCGCAGCCGCTCGGCGGCCCGGTCCAGCGAGAAGTGCGCGGCGGCCTCGCGGCAGCGCCGGGCGGCCGTGCGGTAGGCCTCGGGGGAGCGGGCGGCGGCGACCGCCTCCGCCGCGTCGTCGAGGGTGCCCCGGCCGGGGACGAACAGCGGGTAGTCGGCGCCGAGCAGCGCCTCGTGTGCGGGGGTGCGGTTGAGCACGACGGGCAGCCCCAGCGTGCCGAACTCCAGCACCTTGGTGGACAGTTCCAGGCTCGCGTCCAGTTCCGGGTGGCGCCAGCCCAGCCCCAGGTCGCAGCCCGCGGCGATGCGCATGGCGTCCTGGCGCGAGGTGCCCCCGTGGTGCACCACGCCGGTCGCGGTGCGCAGCGCGTGCTCCATGTCCGCGTGGAAGCCGGGGTGCCGCGGGTCGTCGTGGATCTTGTCGCCGACGGTGTGGAGTTCGGCCCTGATCCCCCGGGCCGCCAGCGCCTCGGGCAGTTCCGTCATCTCCAGGGTGTTCCAGCGCGGCGCGAACTTCCCCGTGTACACCATGCGCAGGGGGTCGCCCGCCGCCTCGTGCTCCGGCACCGCGAAGTCCGGGACGGGCACGCTGGGCGGGTACAGCACGCACTTGCCGCACGCGGCCGGCACCCAGGCCTCGATGAAGCAGCGCAACTCCTCGGTCTGGCAGAGCAGATGCCGGGACGCCTCCGCGATCCCGGTCAGCTCCTCGACGGCCTCCTCCGTCATGTGCGCCGCCGACTGCGGGATGTCCGTGAGGTACGCCCAGATCCGTCCGTCGAAGGCGCCGTCGGCGACGACCTGCGCCACCAGCCGGCGTCCGCGCAGCACGAGCAGGTCGCACGGCTCCCGCTCGTCCTGCTCGCGCAGCACCCGCGAGGCCTGGACGGCGGAGAGGACGTGGCCGGTCGGTACGACGGACACCCCCGGCAGCTCCGCCAGCGGGTCGACCAGCCGCCCGGTGCGCACCGGCGCCTTCAGCACCAGCCGGGTCGTGCAGCCGGCGCGGGCCAGTGCCTGCACCGTCGACTGGGCCCAGACCGCGGAACCGTCGATGAGGTTGAGGTCCACGTCCCCGTAGACCATCGCCCTGACCGTGCGCGTGCCCGTCATCGGACCTCCTCCGGACGGATCGTGAACAGCCGCCCTGCCCCCGGGGACGGCCACAGAGCCCTGCGTACCAGCGCCGGGCGGAAGCCGTTGACGTGCGGCACGAAGCCCGCCGTGTCGGCGCTGAAGGCCACCACGTCGGCCCCGGAGCACTCCTGGGCGCACATCAGGTCCAGCAGGTGGACCGCGGAGCGTTCCTCCGCGAGGTCCGACCAGTCCGCGACCCAGGGCGCGCCCGGCCCGTCCGCCGCGGCCCGTACGGTGACCCCGCCCGCGGTGAGTTCCGCGTAGGCCGTCCCGGGCACGGGCACCAGGACCTCCGCGGGGCGGTGGCGTTGCGCCATGACCTGCGCGACCAGGCGCGAGACCTCGGCGTCGCCACGCGGGTCGGCCAGTACGGACACCCGCCGGGCGTCCAGCGGGTCCGCCGCCCCGGCGATCCTGGCGAGTTCCGACAACCGCACCCGGGTGGCCCGGCTGGTGAAGATCTCCCGGAGGCCGGCCCGGTCCACCGCCGCCGGGTCCAGCCGGGCCGGCTGCACCCCGGTGTCCCCGTCGAGCACGGCGTCCCAGGGGAACGGGGCCAGGCCCGGGGCGGCCGAGGCGGGGGCGTCCCGCCACAGCACGGCGGTGCGGCCGAGCGCGTGGGCGGCGGCGAGGAGTTCGGCCAGCCGCCGGTCCAGGTCGGGGGCGTCGCCGGTGCCGGTGTGCGCCCACGCACCGCGGAGGCAGGCGCTGAGCTGCACGACGAGCACGTCCGGGTCGGTGCGTTCGGTGACCTGCCGGGCGTCGTGCGGCAGCACACGGTTGACGACGGCGTCGTGGGAGAAGTCCGCGGCGGTGCCGGGGTCCAGGACGCCGGCGAGGACCAGCCGGTCGCGGGGGCCCGCCGTGAAGGCCCGGTGGGCCAGGTGCAGGTGGCCGTCGGCCGCGGCCCCGGCCGCATCCGGCGCCGCGGAGGCGGCGGCCGGCCCGCCCGGCCGGGCCGCCGACGGGCGTCCGCCCCTGTCGCGGCCGCGCCACATCCCGTACAGCTCGCGCGGCAGCCGCGTCGAACCGCGCAACGGGGACCGGGCGGCCGAGACCAGCGCCTGGCCCACCCGCAGCGAGGTCGAGCCCTGCAGCATGCCGACCCGGGTCTCCAGCACCTCGATCCGCTCCCGGGCGCGCCGCAGCTCGGCGGCGATCCGGTCGCGCTCACGGGTCAGGGCCGCCGTCCGCTCCCCGTCCGTGCCGTCCTGGAGCGCCTCCAGGGCGCGGCGGTCCTCCTCGTGCCGGCGCTCCAGGTCCAGCACGCGCGCCCGCTCGGCCCGCGTGACGAACTCCGCCAGCACGTACTCGCCGGCCAGCCGCAGCGTGGTGCCGTCCTCGCCCGGTACGGGCCGCCCCGATGGGTCGAGGAGCGGCAGCAGCGCGTCGGTGCAGGTGAAGACCGCGCCGCCGTGCAGGTGCAGGTAGTCCAGGCCGGCCGCCCGCAGCACCTGGCAGTGCTGCGCCACCAGGGCGTCGAGCAGCCGGTGGTAGGGCAGTTCGGCGCCGGGGTGGCCGAACACGATCAGGCCCCTGCCGCCGGGCCGCATGCGCCGCAGCCCCGCGAGGCACGCCTCCTCGTCCCCGTGCAGGGCGGGGTCGGGGCCGTACGACAGCAGGGCCAGCCGTCCCTCGCCGACCGGTTCCCCGTCGGCGGGCGCGTGCGCACGCAGCCGGACGCCCTCGGGCAGGTGCAGGTAGGGGCCGAGCGGGATGCCGCCGCCGGTCGCGTCGACGACCTCGGTCACCCCGTCCAGGTGCGGGTGGAGCAGATCGAGAAGGCGCATCAGGAGGTCCTCGTGAAGACGTGGAAACCGACCCTGCTCTCCCGGAAACCGTACGGCGTGAAGCCGCCGTGGCGCAGGCCGAGCGGTTCGACGACGGCGCGGTACTCGGCCGCCGGACGGTGCAGGACGTGGTCGCCGCGGACCACGCGCCCGGGCGCGTCCTCGTCGGTGACGACCAGCCGGCCGGTCAGCCGGACGAGGGAGGCGAGGTTGACCAGGGCGGCCCGCCAGGCGGCGTCGTCCAGCACGTGGAAGAGCACGTCCACGGCAAGCACGACGTCGTACGGCCAGGGGCTGCGCCACGCCGACAGCTCCGCCACCCGATAGCGGGGGCCGCCGCCGAGCACGCGGCAGTGGTCCACCGCCGAAGGGCTGGCGTCGAAGGCGTCGACGAGGTGGCCGCAGCCGGCCAGCGCCCGCGCGAAGTGGCCCTTGCCGCAGCCCGCGTCCAGCACGAGCAGCCGGTCGCTCGCGCGTTCGGAGTCGCCGGTGATGCGCAGCACCTCGGCGACCCGCAGCGCGTAGAAGACCTCGTTGCCCGGCCGGTCGAGGCCGATGTGGCCGCCGGACGCGAGGTCGTCGTGCTCGCGGTGGCGGGCGTCCCAGTAGGCGAGCTGGTCGTGCGGGTGCGGCTCAGACATGGTGGTCCAGCCATTCGGTGATGACGCGGGCGATGCGGGGCCCCGAGCGGCCGTCCCACAGCGGGGGGCCCTCGGGGGCGGGCGCCTCGCCGTCCAGCGCCTTGAGCAGGGCCGGGGCCAGGCCGTCGGGGGTCACGAGGCGGTTGGTGCCGTGGGTGACCGTCACCGGCCGTTCGGTGTTCGGGCGCAGCGTCAGGCAGGGCACGCCCAGGACGGTGGTCTCCTCCTGCACCCCGCCCGAGTCGGTGACCACCGCGGCTGCGCCCCGCAGGAGCCCCATGAACTCCAGGTAGCCGAGCGGCTCCAGGATCCGGATGCCGGGCGTGTCGCCGAGGCCCGCCGCCTCCAGCGCGGCCCGTCCGCGCGGGTGCAGCGGTACGGCCAGCTCCAGGTGCCGTGCCGCCTCGCGCAGCGCCGCCACGGCGGCGGCCGCGGCGGCCGGGTCGTCGACGTTGGCGGGGCGGTGCAGCGTCACGACCCCGTAGCGGGCGGGGAGCCCGTGGGCGGCGCGGGCGGCCCGCGGGTCGAACCGCGGCAGGTGGGCCAGGAGGGTGTCGATCATCGGGTTGCCGACGAAGTGCACCCGCGCGGTGTCCACGCCCTCGTCCGCCAGATGGCCCACCGCCTCCGGGCTGGTGACGAACAGCAGGTCGGCGAGCTGGTCGGTCAGCCGCCGGTTGACCTCCTCCGGCATCGTCATGTCGAAGCTGCGCAGGCCCGCCTCGACGTGCGCCACGGGCAGCCCCAGCTTGGCGGCGACCAGCGCGGCGGCGAGCGTGGAGTTCACGTCCCCGTAGACCGTGACCAGGGCCGGGGCGCGGGCCGACAGCTCGTCCTCCAGCGCGGTCAGCAGGGCGGCGGTCTGCCGGGCGTGGCTGCCGGAGCCGACGCCGAGGTCCACGTCCGGCTCGGGCAGGCCGAGCTCCCGGAAGAAGACGTGCGACATGCGCTCGTCGTAGTGCTGTCCGGTGTGCACCACCGACTGCGGCTGCCCGGCCCCGCGCAGGGCGGCGACGACCGGGGCGGCCTTGACGAAGTTGGGCCGGGCACCGACCACGTGGACTACCGAGCCGAGCACGGTGCCTCCCGTTCACTGCGGGTGCTTAGGGTGGGAATGTGCGTCGTCGTACTCTTCGTGCCTTGATTCTCGCCGCCTCCGTGGCGGTACGTCATCTGCGGGACGACCCGGTGCGCGCGGCGTCCCTGGCCCTGCGGGTCGCCCCGGGGCCGGCGCGGCGGCCCGCCCGGTGGGCGCTGGCCCGGCTGCCCGGACGCGATCCGCACCGCGGGCGCGGCGGGGCCCCGCCCTACGGGCCGCGCGGCGTGCCGGCCCCGGCCGGTGTGCCGGGGACGGCGGTGCCGGGACGGGTCCTGCACCTGGTCACCAACTCCCTGCCGTACCGGAACGCCGGTTACACCGTCAGGACGCACGCCATCGCGCGCGCCCAGCGGCAGGCGGGCCTGGACCCGCAGGTCGTGACCCGGCTGGGCTTCCCCGTCGCCCAGGGGGTCTGGGACGGGCGCCCGGCCCAGGTCGTGGACGGGGTGCCCTACCACCGCCTGCTGCCGGTGCGGATGCCGGGGACTCCGGCGGCCGCCCTCGCCCGCAACGCCGAGCTCGCCGCCCGGCTCGTCGAACGGCTGCGCCCCGCGGTCCTGCACGCGGCCACCGATCACCCGAACGGCCGAGTGGCACTCGCCCTGCGCGAATCGTTCGGCCTGCCGGTCGTCTACGAGGTGCGTGGCTTCCTGGAGGAGACCTGGCTGACCCAGGGGCCCGGCCGCGACCGCGACAGCGCCTCCTACCGGGAGCGACGGGCCCTGGAGACGCACTGCATGAAGGCCGCGGACCTGGTGCTCACCCTCGGTGAGGCCATGCGGGAGGAGATCGTCTCCCGGGGGGTCCCCGAGGACCGGGTGCGGATCGTGCCCAACGCTGTGGACGACGTCTTCCTCCAGCCCCTGCCCGACCCCGGTGACCTGCGCGATCGCCTCGGCATCGGCCCCGGCGAGCTGGTCGTGGGCACCGTCTCCACGCTCACGCCCCACGAGGGCGTGGGCACCCTGCTGCGCGCGGGGGCCGAACTGCGCCGCCGCGGGGTGCCGCTGCGGCTGCTGATCGTGGGGGACGGCCCGCTGCGGCCCGCGCTGGAGCGGCAGGCGGCCGGGCTCGGCCTGGGGGAGTACGCCCTGTTCACGGGCCGTGTGCCGTACGCCGAGGTACGGGCGCACCACGCCGTGCTGGACGTCTTCGCGGTGCCCAGGACCGGGGAGCGGGTGTGCCATCTGGTGACCCCTCTCAAGCCGGTGGAGGCGATGGCGAGCGGTCTTCCCGTCGCGGCGAGTGATGTCACGGCGATGGGCGAGCTGGTCGAAGACCAGGTGAACGGAAGGTTGATTCCGCCAGGAGACGTACAAGCCTGGGCGGATGCGCTCGAAATATTGCTCTATAGTCCGAATCACCGGCAGATGATGGGCGCCGCCGCCCGCGCACGAGTGGCCCACGACCGCACGTGGGCGCACATCGCGGGGCGGACGCGCGACGCCTACCGCGTTCTCGGGGCCGTATAGCACTGGATGGTGCGACATGACGGTGGAGCTCGCAGTCGTAGGACTCGGATACGTCGGTCTGCCCCTCGCCAGGGAGGCCGCGGCGGTGGGCCTGAGCGTCGTCGGGCACGACCTGGACCCCGCGGTGGTGGACGCCCTCAACTCCGGCCGCTCGCACGTGGACGACGTCCGCGACGAGGACCTGCGGCGCATGCTGGCCGCCGGGTTCACCGCCACCACCCGCCCGGAGTGCCTGGCGGAGGCGCAGACCGTCGTCATCTGCGTCCCCACACCGCTGTCCGGGGACGGCGGACCCGACCTCACCGCGGTCACCGGGGCCGCCCAGGCGGTCGCCGCCCGGCTGCGCCCCGGCGTCCTGGTCGTCCTGGAGTCGACGACCTACCCCGGTACCACCGACGAGGTCGTCCGGCCCATCCTCGAGGAGGGTTCAGGACTGCGCGCGGGGCCGGACTTCGCCCTCGCCTTCTCGCCCGAGCGGATCGACCCGGGCAACCACACCCACGGCCTCCGCGACACCCCGAAGATCGTCGGCGGGCACACGCCCGGGTGCGCGGCACGCGCCGTCGCGTTCTACGGGAAGCTGGTCGACACCGTCGTCCGGGCCAAGGGCACCCGCGAGGCCGAGATGGCCAAGCTGATCGAGAACACCTACCGCCACGTCAACATCGCCCTCGTCAACGAACTGGCCGTCCTCTGCCGCGAACTGGGCGTGGACATCTGGAACGCCATCGAGTGCGCCGCCACCAAACCCTTCGGCTTCCAGGCCTTCCGCCCCGGCGCCGGCGTGGGCGGCCACTGCATCCCGATCGACCCCAACTACCTGTCGTACAAGGTGCGCACCCTCGGCTACGAGTTCCGCTTCGTCGAACTCGCCCGGGAGATCAACCACCGGATGCCGGAGTACGTGGTGCGCCGGGCGCAGGACCTGCTGAACACGGCGGGGAAGGCGCTGCAGGGATCGCGGGTGCTGCTGCTCGGCGTCACCTACAAGCCCGACGTCGCCGACCGCCGCGAGAGCCCCGCCGTCCCCGTGGCACGGCTGCTGCGCAGGCTCGGCACCGCGATCTCCTTCCACGACCCCTTCGTGGACGTCTGGGAGGTCGACGGCGAAGCCGTCCCCAGGGCCGGCGACCTGCCCGCCGCCCTGCGCGAGCACGACCTGACGGTCCTGCTGCAGGACCACAGCGCGTACGACCTCCAGGTGGTGGCGGACCGGGCCCGCCTGCTGTTCGACACGCGCGGACGGATCTTCCGGCCGGACGTCGAGGTGCTGTGATGCACGTGCTGGTCGTCACCGTCGTGCACCACCCCGAGGACGCGCGCATCCTGCACCGGCAGATAGCCGCCCTCATCGCCCACGGCCACACCGTCACCTACGCCGCGCCGTTCACGGCCCGGGCGACCCCGCCCCGCCTCGGGGTCGAGGGCGTCGACCTGCCGCGGGCCACCGGCCGCGACCGGCGCGCGGCCGTCCGCGAGGCCCGCCGGCTGCTGGCGCGGCGCGGGCCCACCGTCGATGCCGTGCTGCTCCACGACCCCGAACTCCTGCTCGCCCTGCCGCGCACGCTGCGGCACTGGCACCGCACCGGCGCCCGGCGGCCCGCCGTGGTGTGGGACGTCCACGAGGACACCGCCGCCGCCCTCGCCATGAAGGCCTGGGTGCCGAGCCCGCTGCGCCCGCCGCTGCGCCTCGTCGTACGCGCGGCCGAACTCGCCGCCGAACGGCATCTGCACCTGCTGCTCGCCGAGGACGCCTACCAGCGCCGTTTCCGCCGTACGCACCCCGTGGTGCCGAACCTGGTCACCGTCCCCGCGAAGGCCCCGCCGGCACCGGGCGACGACCGTGTGGTCTACCTCGGGCAGCTGTCCCGGGCCCGCGGCGCCGAGGAACTGGTCGCCATGGCACGGCTGCTGGCCCCGGACGTCCGGGTGGAGCTCATCGGCGCCGCCGACGGCGACGTCCGGGCACTGCTGGCGGCGGCCGACCGCGACGGCGTGCTGCGCTGGCACGGCTTCCTGCCCAACGACGCGGCCCTGGGGCGGCTGTGCGGGGCGCTCGCCGGGGTGTCGCTGCTGCGCGACGAGGCGAACTACCGCCACTCGCGGCCCACCAAGGTCGTCGAGTACATGGCCTACGGCATCCCGGTCGTGAGCACCCCCAACCCCCTCGCAGCGGAACTCGTCCGGGGGCACGACTGCGGCCTCCTCGTCCCGTTCGGGGACCCCGCGGCGGCCGCGGACGCCGTCCGCCGCCTGCGCGACGACCCCGCACTGCGCCGCGCGATGGGCGCCCGCGGCCACGCCGCCGCCCGCGGCGCCCTGCACTGGCCCGACTGCGCGGCGCACTTCGTCACGAGCCTGGAGGGCTGGGCGGCGGCGGCCGCGACCGCCGCCGAACGCGCCCCGGCGGTACGCCCGTCGTAGCGGGGGATCAGCCGACGTGGGGTCCGTTGCGGCGAACCCCGTCCAGTTCGAGGACGAAGTCCGCGCCCAGGGCCGAGGACGGGGTCTGGGTGCCGTGCGGCAGGCGGGGCAGGCGGGTCACGACGCGCAGCACCGAATCGACCGTCAGCGCATAGGCGTTGGGCGCCGAGAGCGCCGCCTCGGCTACGCGGCCGTGCGCGTCGCGGGCGCGCGCCCAGACCTGGGAACGGGTACGCCCCAGCGCCCGCTCACCGGGGCCGGTCAGGAAACGGTCGATGCCCGCGCGGGCCAGCCGCCGCACCGGGCCGAGGCCCAGCACGCGCGCCGCGAGCGGGGCACCCGGCAGCCAGGTGTACGTCGAGACGTTCGGGACGCCCGTGGAGTGGTGGGCCGTGCTGACGTCGCCCCAGGCGACGCCTGCGACACGGCGCGGCCCGGTGCGGAAGGACGCCGTCACCCGGGGGTGCCCGAGCGGGACGTCGCGGATCACCCCGTCGACGCGGGCGCGGCCGCCGGCGCCCCGGTCGAGCGCCTCCAGCGCGGAGCGCGCCGTGCCCGGACTCGCCCCGCCGCCGGCCAGGAAGGCGATGTCGAGGTGGGTGGCGGTGGGCAGCGCGGCGGCGACGGTGGCGGCGAGGCAGTCCGTGGGGACGACGTCGAATCCCGCGCCGGGCAGCAGGACCACACCCGCCGCGCGGGCCCGGGCGCTCATCGCGTGCAGCGCCTCCAGCACGTCGATCTCGCCGGTGATGTCGAGGTAGTGCGTGCCGGTGTCCAGGCACGCCTCGGCCATCGGCAGCGCCGTCGCGGAGAAGGGCCCGGCGCAGTGCGCCACCGCGTCCACGTCCGCGAGCGCCGTGCGCAGGGCCGCGGGGTCGTCCAGGGCGAACACCCGGTGCTCCAGGCCCAGTCCGTCCGCGAGCGGGGCCAGCGCGGCGCCCGACCGGCCCGCGAGCACCGGGTGTTCGCCGCGGGCCACGGCCTCCCGTGCGATGAGGCGGCCGGTGTAGCCCGTGGCTCCGTACAGCAACCAGGTCATTGCGTGTGCTCCCTCGGCCCGTTCCGGGCCCCGGGTTGGGACCCGGCACCGAACCTACCGGTCGGTCACGGGGCCACGCCGCTGCGCGACGCCGTACCTCCGGCCCGGCGAAGGGATCGCGGCCGCCGTTGAACCGCTGACGGCCCGCATCCGTTACCCCGGGTAAAGGTGGTGCGGCCGGTCCGTGCGCGCCCCCGTTCCGCCCCTGTTCCCCCTTGTCCCTCGAGGAGCCGCCCCCATGACCCCCACCACCGCGCGTCCGGGCGGCCGGGCCGCCGCCGAGGTGGCCGCCGCGACCCGTGTCGACGCACGCACCTGGGACCTGACGGTGGCTTCGGCCGCGCTCGGGCGTCCGGCGGCGGCCCGGATCGTCCTGCCCGCGGACTTCGCGCGTGCGCCCGGGCGCACCTGGCCGGTGCTCCACCTGCTCCACGGGCCGCACGAGGACCACACCGCCTGGAGCCGGCAGACGGACGTGGAGGAGCTCACCGCTGACGCCGGGCTCATCCTCGCCATGCCGGACTGCGGCCCCGCGGGGCTGTCGAGCCGCTGGCTCGACGGCTCCGACTACGAGACCTTCCAACTGTGCGAGCTCGACGGGCTGCTGCGCCGCGACTACCGGGCCTCCGGCGTACGGGCGGTGGCGGGCGTCTCGACCGGCGGCCACGGTGCCATGGCCCACGCCGCCCGCCACCCGGGGACCTTCCGTGCCGCCGCCTCCTTCAGCGGCGTCCTGGACACCACGTTCGCCGGGGTGCCCGCCGCGCTCGACGCCCTCCTGCTCCGCGAGAACCTGTGCCCCGGGACGCTGTGGGGCGACCCCGTGGACCGGTGGGAGACCTGGCGGTCCTTCAACCCCGCCGCCCGTGCCGGCGGGTTGCGCGGCACGGCGCTCTACGTCTCCTGCGGAAGCGGTGCCGCCCCGGCCGCGGGCGGCACCGAACTGCTGCCGGAGGTGCTGGAGAGCACCCTGTGGCCGGCCACGCACGTCTTCGCCACCGCGCTGGAGCTGCGGGGCATCACGGCGACGACGCACTACTACGAGGGTGGCCGGCACGAATGGGCCTACTGGCGGCGGGAGTTCGCCGCGGCATGGCCGCTGCTCTGCCGTGCCCTCGGACTGCCGGAGCCGTCTCCCGTGCGGGCGGATGAGACGACGAGACGATGAGACGGTGAAAGGAAGGCCCCTAACGAGGGGGGCGCACTCACTCGTTTCAGTGGCGCCGCCTGCCCCGGACGTACCACCGGCGCACGAGCCGCGTTGCAAGGGGACATGGACAGCAGCACATCCCCGACCCGTGGATGCCTCCTCCAGGGACATCCGGAGCACCACCGGACCTTCGCCGAACTCACCGGCGCCTACTGGATGGACCCGCCGATCTACACGGAACTCCTGGCCGACTGGCGGGCCCGCGGGCGCGCCGTCCCCGGATTCGCGGGGGCCGACGTGCCACCGCGCACGACCGGGCTCAGCGGCGGCACTCCGCCGCCACTGCTGCCTGGAACAGGGCCAGTTCGACCGATGTAGGGGTGTGCAGGGTGCCCGTCCCGTCGGGCGGTACCAGCCACCGCAGGGCCCCCGCGGCCCGGTACGGGGGCGGGACCGCGATCCAGGCGCCCCGGCCGGCGTAGCGGATCCCGGTGCCCACCCATCTGGTGACGGGATCCGGTGGGAGGAAGAAGCCGACCCGGCGGGAGGCCGTGTCGGCCAGCGTGGGGCCGGGTTCCGCGCGGGGGAGGCGCAGCAGCGCGTCGAGGGCCAGCACGCCGAGGTCCTCGGGCACGCTGAGCACGTCCCAGAAACGCCCGGCCGGCAGCAGGACCGTCCCGCTCTCGCCGTGTTCCCATTCCCGCTTGCACGCCCGCGGATCCGCCGCGGCGGCGGCCAGCCACTCCATTGCCTGTTTCGGTGCCGCATTTCTCATACGCTCAACCTTGGTAGATATTTCTAAACTGCGGAAGGGGTGGCGGGGGATGGCGTTTGGGAACGCGAAACGCCTGTTTTCCGCACGCCTGTGCGGTGTTGCGGCGCGGGCCCGGCGTGCCCTGCGCGGCGGACCGCGGGACGGCGCCGCGCTGGAACGCCTGGTCAGGACGGCGGAAAGACTGGACTACGGCGCCGGCCCGCCCGCGGTGGCGGACCGGGAGCCGCGGCGCGGGGGCTGAGGGATTCCCGTGCGGCGGCGGAAGGCCGGATTCCGCGGGGAATCGAGGGACCGGATCGGCGGAATGCGTTCGGGCGCGTGACCGTACAGCGAAAAGGTGTTCGCCTGTACGGGGAAAACGCATCCGGGCCGAATCCGGACGGCGCTTCGCGGCCTTTCCACCGGACTCCGGGCGCGGGCGGGAGCGGGCCGGGAGCGGGCCGGGCACGGCGGCCGCCCGTGAGGAACGCCGCCCCGCGCCCGTCCGCGCCCGACTCGCGCCCGCGGACCGGTCGTTCAGGCCGCCGGCGGGGCGCCCTCGTACGCCGCCGTCAGCAGCGCGCGCAACTGCTCCGCGTCCGCGGCGCGCGGGTTGGCGTACGAGGCCGCGCCCACCAGTTCCACGACGCGGCCGATGCCGTCGGCCGGCAGACCGACCTCGGCCAGCGAGCGCGGCGCGCCGAGCCGTCCGCCCAGCTCCCACAGTCCGCGCGCCGGGTCCTCGGTGCCCAGCGCCCGGCGCAGGGCGGCCGTCGCGCCCGGTGCGGCCGGGGCGTTGAAGGCGAGGACGTACGGCAGGAGCACCGTGTGGGTCGCGGAGTGCGGCAGGTCGAAGGCGCCGCCGAGCACATGGGCCAGCTTGTGGTGCAGGCCCATCGTGGTGGCGCCGAGGCACGCCCCGCACAGCCAGGCCCCGTACAGGGCCCGGGCGCGCGCGTCGAGGCCGTCCGGGTCGGCGACGACCCGGGGCAGCGCCTCGGCCAGGGCGCGCACCCCCTCCTCTGCCATCAGCGACACGACGGGCGTGGCGTCGGGGGCGTACAGCGCCTCGACCGCGTGGGCCAGGGCGTTGACGCCGCTGGTGCCGGACAGCGCCGGCGGCATCGACAGTGTGAGCCGCGGGTCGTAGACGACGCTGCGCGGCAGGACGCGGCGGTCGCGGCCGGTGCGCTTGACGCCGTCCTCCGTCAGGCCCCACACCGGGGTCATCTCGGAGCCCGAGTAGGTCGTCGGCACGGCCAGCAGCGGCAGCCCCGTGCGCAGCGCGACCGCCTTGCCGAGGCCGACGGCCGAGCCGCCGCCGACCGCGACCAGCCCGTCGGCCGCCAGCTCCGCGGCCACCGCCACGGCCTCGTCGGCCACCTTCACCGGCACGTGCATCACCGCGCCCGGGTGGACGCCCGCGCAGGCCGCGCCGAGGGAGGCGGCGACGGAGCGCGCGGTGTCCTCGCCGTGCCGGCCGCACAGCACCAGCACGCGGCGCAGCCCGAGGCGTCCGGTCTCCTCGGCCACGGCCGTGCCGGCGGCGCCGGCGCGGAAGACGACCCGCATCGGCAGCGCCTCGTGGACGAACTCCAGGCTCATGAGCGCTGCAGCACGATGTCGAAGTTCGCCAGCCGGAAGGGGCCGGGAACCCCGTACTCGGCCGCCCGCTCCGGGTCGTCCACCACGGTGAACTCCTGGACCAGGCTCTTCTTCACCGCGAAGACCGCGTCCGACTCCAGGTAGGGGCTGTCCTGCACGAACACGTGCGTGGTGACCGGATGGTGCCCTTCGGCGGCCGCGATGAAGTGGATGTGCGCGGGCCGGTAGGGGTGCCGCCCGGTGGCGTTCAGCAGTCCGCCGACCGGGCCGTCCGTCGGGATCGGGTAGTGCGCGGGCACGACGGTGCGGAACCGGAAGCGGCCCTCCCCGTCGGCCGTGAAGAGCCCGCGCCCGTTGCCCTGGGGCTGCTCGCCCGGCTGCTGGACGTCGTAGAAGCCGTGCTCGTCGGCCTGCCACACGTCCACCGACGCACCCGGCAGCGGCGTGCCGTCCACGGAGACCACGCGCCCGGTGACGACGCACGGCTCGCCCGAACCGATCATGTCGATCGCGTCGCCGAACTCCCGCGCGGGGGAGCCGACCATGTGGAACGGGCCCAGCACGGTGGAGTCGGTGGCCCCCTCGCCGGCCGACTTCCGCTGGTTGATGGTCTCGACCAGCATCGAGACGCCGAGCACGTCCGAGAGCAGGATGAACTCCTGCCGGGTGTCGGTGCAGGCCTGCCCGGTGCGGGTGAGGAAGCCGATCGCCGCCTCCCACTCCTCCATCGTGGGTTCGACGTCCCGGACGAAGTCGTGCAGGTGCCGGGTCAGGCTGGCGAGGACGTCCCGCAGCCGCGGGTCGGGCGTCCGCGCGAAGCTCTCCACGACGGCGGGGGTCGCGCTCTGTTCGGTGAAGTCCATGGTCTCTCCTCGTCAGTCCCGTCCCAGGATGCGCCGCAGCGCGGTGCCGAGCACGGACCGTGCCTCGGCGTCGTCGGCGGCCCCTTCGGCGCGCCGGAAGGCGATGTACAGGTCCGGCCGCACGAGCAGCGCGCCCGTGTCGCCGATGCCGCGCAGCCGCGCCCAGTCCCCGTAGGGGTCCTCGTACTCGCGCCCGGGGCCGATCACCGCGGTCGCGATGTCCAGCCCGAGCTCGGCGCCGACCGCGCGGGCCGCCGCCGTCCAGGCCTCGCCGCCGATGCCGGTGAGCAGCGCGAACCGGCCACCGCCGCCCAGGTCGAGGGTGGACAGCGTGCGGGGGCCCGCCGTCAGCCAGGCGTGCGGCAGCTTGGCGCCGGGGCGGCTGCTCGGCTGGTGGTACAGCTCGGGGTCGCGGTCGAAGCCCGGGTCGGGGGTGCCGTCCGGGACGACCGCGGCCGAGGTGTAGCGCTGGTTGAGCTCCACGCCGTGCGCGTTGAACTCGTACCGCTTGAAGTCGATCGCCTCGCGCAGCCGGGCGCGCCGCTTCTCGCCGGCCGGGGAGGCCTCCTTGCGGGACTCCATGTTGGCGAGCAACTGCTCGGGGCTCTGCGGGGCGAGCAGGTCCAGGGCCTCGAAGACCGGGGCGGTCTCGCCGATCGACTTGTTGGCGCGGGTGACGATCTGCTCGCCGACGGGCGCCCGTTCGGCGGTGTAGGTGTCCAGCAGCGAGGGCGCGGCCGCGCCGTCCAGCACCAGCTTCAGCTTCCAGGCCAGGTTGTAGGAGTCCTGGATGGAGGTGTTGGAGCCCAGCCCGTTGGACGGCGGGTGCCGGTGGGTGGCGTCGCCCGCGCAGAAGACCCGGCCGCTGGAGTAGGTCCGCGCGTACATCTCGTTGACCGTCCACGCCGAGGTGGAGCGGATCGTGACCGGCACCTCGTCGTCGCCGACGAGCTTGCGGACCACCGACAGCGCGTACTCCTCGGTGAGGTCCGGGGGCGCCGCGTTGACGTCGTAGCCCCACACGATGAGCCACTCGTTCCACGGCCGGACGTTGCGGACCAGACCCGCGCCGATCCCGCCGACCGTCGCGCCGGGGGTGAGCACCCAGTACAGGGTGCTGGGGCGGTGGGCGACGTAGCGGCTGAGGTCGGCGTCGAAGACGATGTTGACGCTGCCCGCCACGCCCATCGTCCCGGCCATCGGCAGTCCGGCGTCCTCGGCGACCTGGCTGCGCCCGCCGTCGGCGCCGATCAGGTACTTGGCGCGGATCGTGTACGTGTCGCCGCGCAGCCGGTCCTCGACGAGGACGGTCACGCCGTCGTCGTCCTGCTCGAAGGACCTGTAGACGGTGCTGTGGCGCAACCGGGTGCCGCGTGCGACGGCGGCCTCGATCAGCACCGGCTCCATCCGGTGCTGCGGCATGTCGCACATGCGGCTCGGGCTGGCGAGCTCGTGCGCGGCCTGCACCAGCGGGTCGTTGCCCCACGAACGCAGCCGCCCCAGCTCCTCGCCCGCGAGGCTTGTGCAGAAGACGGTGTTCCCCATCAGGTGCTGGGGAGTCGCCCTGGCGACGACCTCCTGCTCGACGCCGAGGTCCCGCAGCACCTCCATGGTGCGCTGGTTGGTGATGTGGGCACGCGGGGTGTCGGCCAGCCGGCCGTAGCGCGTGACCACGATGTTCGGTACCCCGTACGTGCTCAGCGCGAGTGCGGCGCTCGCCCCGGCCGGCCCACTGCCCACGATGAGCACATCGGTCTCGACGGTCTCCATCAATGCGGCTCCTTGACGGATAATTGAAATGGCAACGAACGAATCGTGGATCAGAGGGAGACCGCCGGCGTGTCTCAATCCGATACATCCCCTGAAGAGCTGCTGCTCGGCGCCTACCTGCGCGAGCGGCCGGGCGGCCGGGCGGTCGTCGCCGCCGACGGCAGGACGCGGATCGTGAGCGTCGAGGCCGCGCGGCGGCTGTCCGAGGAGGCGCTGGCGCTGCTGGAGCGCCGGGCCGGCGGCATGGTGCGCGACGGCCGGACCGAGGCGTACGAGCTGCCCCTGCCGGACGGCGGCTGGCGCGCCCGGCTCCAGCCCGTCATGGACTCCGGCGAGGTCATCGGCGCTGTCGCCGTGCTGTCCGCCCCGGCCGAGGGGGCCGCAGGACCGCCCGCCGTGCCGGAGCCGAGGCTGCCCGGGCTCGTGGGCTCGTCACTGTCCTGGCGTGCCGCGGTGGCCCGCGCCGTACGGCTCGGGGGTGAACAGGGGTCCCTGCTGCTGTCCGGGGAGGCCGGCACCGGCAAGACGTCGCTGGCCCGCGCCGTCCGACCCGGCGAGCTGGAGCTGGACGCGGCCCAGACGACGGGCGCAGCCGCCGGTGACTGGGTGCGGCGGCTGGCCGTGCGCCCCGCGCCGGGACGGGTCCTGGTCCGCCACGTCGAGGCGTTGGACGGCGGTGCCGCGGCAGCGCTGGTGGCGCTCCTGGAACAGCGCCCCCACCTGCGGCTGACCGTCACCCACACCCCCGGGGACCGGACGGGCGCGTGCCTGGACCGCCTGCTGGGCCGGCTGGCGGCGCGCTCGCTGTCCGTGCCGCCGCTGCGCGAGCGCCCCGAGGACCTGCCGGTGCTGCTCGCCGCCCTCAGCCCGCGCCCCGCGCCCGGCCACCCGCCGCTGACCTGGACCGTGGAGGCCCGGCGCACCCTGGAGCGGCACACCTGGCCGGGCAACGTCGCCGAGCTGGCGACGGTCGTCAGGACGCTCGCGGAGGAGCGCCGGCTCGGCGGCCCGGTGCGCCCGGAGGAACTGCCGGACGCCGTGCGCGGCGGGGCCGGCGGGCGCCGTCTCGGCAGCCTGGAGCGGGCCGAGCGGGACGCGATCCTCGAGGCGCTGCGCACCCACGGGGGCAACAAGGCGCGGGCGGCGAAGGCGCTGGGCATCGCGCGGGCCACGGTCTACCGCAAGCTGCGGAGCTACGGCATCCAGGGAATATAGTTCGAGATTCAACATGTTAGGTTGGCCGAAAGGCACCGAGAGGCACCCCACCCCGCAGAAGGAGATCCCCGATGGCCCCCCAGCTGGATGTCCGCCGCGCCGGCCAGCGGTTCCACACCCGCGCCGGCTGGCTCGACTCGCACCACTGCTTCTCCTTCAGCCACCACTACGACCCGAAGAACACCCACTTCGGCCTGCTGCTGGTCTCCAACGACGACGTCGTCGCCCCCGGCACCGGCTTCGACACCCACCCGCACCGGGACATGGAGATCGTCACCTGGGTGCTCGACGGCGGCCTGGTCCACCAGGACTCCGAGGGCCACAACGGCGTCATCTACCCGGGCCTCGCCCAGCGGATGAGCGCGGGCACCGGCATCCTGCACAGCGAGAAGAACGACAGCTGGAAGCTGACCGGCACGCCCGAGCACAAGGACCCCGTGCACTTCGTGCAGATGTGGGTCTTCCCCGACGAGCAGGGCATCAAGCCGGGCTACGAGCAGCTCGACATCAACGACGAACTCGCCCGCGGCGGGTGGGTCACCGTCGCCTCCGGGATGGACCGCGACCGCGACGAGCGCGCCATCTCCATCGCCCAGAAGCACGCCGCGCTGCAGGCCGCCCGCATGGCCCCGCAGCAGACCCTCGCCCTGCCCACCGCCCCCTTCGTGCACCTGTACGTCGCCAAGGGCGAGGTCGCCTTCGAGGGCACCGGAATCCTCGCCAAGGGCGACGCCGTACGCGTCACCGGGGCCGAGGGCCAGCGGCTCACGGCCGGCGCCGAGGGCGCCGAGGTGCTGGTCTGGGAGATGGACGCCGCCGTCACCTTCGGGTGATCGCGTGGTAGACCTTGGGGCCATGACCCGCACCCTCGCGAGCGCGCCGATCATGGTCCTCAACGGTCCCAACCTCAACCTGCTCGGTCAGCGGCAGCCCGAGATCTACGGCTCCGAGACCCTCGCCGACGTCGAGGCGCTGTGCGCCGCCACGGCGGTGCGCCACGGCGGGACCGCCGACTGCCGGCAGAGCAACCACGAGGGACAGCTGATCGACTGGATCCACGAGGCCCGCGAACACCACGCGGGCGTCGTGATCAACCCCGGCGCCTACTCCCACACCTCGGTGGCGATCCTGGACGCCCTCAACACCTGCGACGGCCTGCCCGTCGTCGAGGTGCACATCTCCAACATCCACCGGCGCGAGGCCTTCCGGCACCACAGCTACGTCTCCGCGCGGGCCGACGCCGTGATCGCGGGCTGCGGCGTCCAGGGCTACGCCTTCGCCGTCGAGCGGATCGCCGCGCTGCTGGACGCCGGCGCCCGCTGACCCCCGGCGCCACCCTGCCGGGCCTTCCCGCTCAGGCCTCGCCCGGCTGCCACCGCGGCCACTCGCCGGGGTGGTCCGCCCAGTGCACCTGGTCCGGGTCCGACATCTCGATGTCCGGGAAGGTGCGGCGCACCCGCGGCTCGAACTCCTCCCGCTCCAGCTCCCGCCACCCCACGCCCCGGATGTGCACCCGGCGGTAACGGTGGTCGGACCCCAGCGGCGCCACGTCGACCTTGTGGGTTGTCTCCATGCCTCCAGGGTGCACCGCGGCCGGTGCCCCCGCAGGTCCGCCGACCACCACCTCCGCCGGGCGCAGCAGGTGCGCCCCGACCCGGTAGCCGGAGCGTACGACCTCGCCGCACACCAGGCGCTCCGCACCGGAGGCGCACGACGAGTCCACCGCCTCGTGCCACACCGGGTCGAAGGGCTCGCCCGGCTCGCCGAAGGACCGCAGGCCCAGCTCCGCCAGCCGCCGCTCCAGCACCTCGACCACGGCACGGAAGCCACCGGTCACCTCGCCCAGCTCCCGCGCCCGGTCGACGGCGTCCAGCACCGGCAGCAGACCCTGCAGCACGTTCGCGACGGCGGCCTCCCGCACCGCCAGCCGGTCCCGCTGCACCCGCTTGCGGTAGTTGTCGTACTCGGCCTTGAGCCGCCGCAGGTCCGCCGTGCGTTCGACGAGCCGCGCCCGCAGCTCGCCGCCCGGAGGCGGGCCGGCGCGGTTCACGCCGTGCCTCCCTCCCGCTTGTCGTCGTCGACGATCTCGGCGTCCACCACGTCCTCGTCGCCCTCCGGCGGAGCCGTGTGCGGGGCCTCGCCCTCGCCCGCCGCGGACCGCTCCGCCTGGGCCTGGGCGTACATCGCGGTGCCGACCTTCTGCGCCGAGGCCGTCAGCCGCTCCGTCGCCCGGCGGATGCCCGCCGGGTCCTCGCCCTTGAGCTGCTCCTTCAGCTCCGCCACCGCCGACTCGACCTCCGACTTCAGGTCACCGGGGACCTTGTCGGGGTTGTCCCGCAGCAGCTTCTCGGTGGAGTAGACCAGGCTCTCCGCGTTGTTGCGGGTCTCGGCCTCCTCGCGGCGCTTGTGGTCCTCCTCCGCGTACTGCTCGGCCTCGCGCATCATGCGGTCGATGTCGCTCTTCGGCAGCCCGGAGCCGCCGGTCACGGTCATCTTCTGCTCCTTGCCGGTGCCGAGGTCCTTCGCCGTGACGTGCATGATGCCGTTGGCGTCGATGTCGAAGGAGACCTCGATCTGCGGGATGCCGCGCGGCGCCGGCGGCAGCCCGGTCAGCTCGAAGACCCCGAGCTTCTTGTTGTACGCCGCGATCTCGCGCTCGCCCTGGAAGACCTGGATCTGCACCGACGGCTGGTTGTCCTCGGCCGTGGTGAAGATCTCCGAACGCCTCGTGGGGATCGTCGTGTTGCGCTCGATCAGCTTGGTCATGATGCCGCCCTTGGTCTCGATCCCCAGGGACAGCGGGGTGACGTCCAGCAGCAGGACGTCCTTGACCTCCCCCTTGAGCACCCCCGCCTGGAGGCTCGCGCCGATCGCCACGACCTCGTCCGGGTTGACACCCTTGTGCGGCTCCTTGCCGGTCAGCGACTTCACCAGGTCCGTGACCGCCGGCATCCGCGTCGAACCGCCGACCAGGATGACGTGGTCGACGTCGGCGACGTTGATCCGCGCGTCCTTCACCGCCTGGTGGAAGGGGCCCTTGCAGCGCTCCAGCAGGTCCGCGGTCAGCTGCTCGAACTGGGCGCGGGTGAGCTTCTCGTCCAGGTGCAGCGGGCCCTCGGCGGAGGCCGTGACGTAGGGCAGGTTGATCGTCGTCTCGGTGGACGAGGACAGCTCGATCTTCGCCCGCTCGGCCGCCTCGCGCAGCCGCTGCAGCGCCATCTTGTCCTTGGCCAGGTCGAGGCCGTAGGAGTTCTTGAAGCGCTCCACGAGGTGGTCGACGATCCGCTGGTCCCAGTCGTCGCCGCCCAGCTCCGTGTCGCCGTTGGTGGCCTTGACCTCGACCACGCCCTCGCCGATGTCCAGCAGGGACACGTCGAAGGTGCCGCCGCCCAGGTCGAAGACGAGGATCGTCTGGTCGTTCTCCTTGTCCAGGCCGTAGGCGAGTGCCGCGGCCGTGGGCTCGTTGATGATCCGCAGCACGTTCAGGCCGGCGATCTCCCCGGCCTCCTTGGTCGCGGTGCGCTGGACGTCGTCGAAGTACGCGGGCACCGTGATCACCGCGTCCGTCACGTCCTCGCCCAGGTACGCCTCCGCGTCCCGCTTCAGTTTCTGCAGTACCCGGGCCGAGATCTCCTGGGCCGTGTAGCGCTTGCCGTCGATGGTGCCGGACTCGGGGAACCGCCAGTCGGGATCGCCCATGTGCCGCTTGGCCGAGCGGGCGGTCCGCTCCACGTTGGTCACGGCCTGGCGCTTGGCGATCTCCCCGACGAGGACCTCGCCGCCCTTGCTGAAGGCCACCACCGAGGGCGTGGTCCGCGCACCCTCCGTGTTGGTGATGACGGTGGGCTCGCCGCCCTCCAGGGCGCAGACCACCGAGTTGGTGGTGCCGAGGTCTATACCGACCGGACGTGTCATGTCAGCTCGCCTCCTCCCCTCCTCCCCTCCAGGGTGCGACGCCCGCGGGCCGACCACCAGACGGCCGGGGCGACGCGCGGCCGCGGACGTCCGTGCACCGACCCGCGACAATCCCGTGGCCCGCACGGCGAGCGCTGCTAGCGTCGGCGGGATGTCCTCAACTCATGCGGGAGTGCTCCTCTTCCACGACCGACGACTTGCCGTGCACAGCGACTTGAGCCTGCCGCGGGCCCCCGTCCCGCCACGCGGCGACCCCGCCGGGACCGCCCGCGAGGCCGCCCGCGAGATCCTCGGCGCCGACGTCCGCACCGACCCCCGGCCCTGCCTGGAGGTACGCGCGACCGGCGGCACCCACCTGTACTACCGGGCTGCCGTACCGCCGCCGCCCCACCCCGCCGCCGCGCGGCTGCTCAGCCGGGACGAGGCCCTGCACCTGCCGCTCGCGCCCTGGACGGCCTGGGAGGCCATACTGCGCTCCTGGGACGGACCGCCCTGGTGGCGGGGCCGCCTCGTGCTGGAGGACCCGCTGGGCCGGCCGCCCAAACGGACCCGGGCCGGGGCGGTGATCATCCGCGACGGGCACATGCTGCTGATCCGCTACGCCCACCGGCGCGGGGACTTCTACGAGATACCCGGCGGCGGGGTCGAGCCGGGGGAGACCCCCGAGACGGCCGTGCTGCGCGAGCTCGCCGAGGAGACCGGGCTGAGCGGCACCGTCGGCCCGGAGATCGCCCGCGTGGACCGGGTCCACCGCGGTTCGCACCCCGGGCACTACTTCCTCGTCGAGGCGCACGGCCGGATCGGGCCCCGCTCCACCCTCGACCTCGAGAAGGCGGCGGCCCCGGTCTGGGTCCCCGTCGAGGACCTGCGGCACCTGCCGCTGTGGCCCAAGCGGCTGGGCTGGCGCATCGCGCACTGGCACCGCGAGGGCTGGCCGCGGGTCCCCGCCGAGTTCAGCGACTCGCTGATCGACCTGCGGGTGCCCTGCGACTGGTGAACGCGGGCGCAGGACGTCCCGGCGCCGGCCGCCGGCGGTGGCATGATCTCCCGCATGGCACGCATCACCCTCGTACGGGGCGACATCACGCAGCAGTCCGTCGACGCCGTCGTCAACGCCGCCAACTCCTCCCTGCTCGGCGGAGGCGGGGTCGACGGGGCCATCCACCGCCGCGGCGGCCCGGAGATCCTCGAGGAGTGCCGTGCGCTGCGCGCCTCGCGCTACGGGCGCGGCCTGCCCACCGGGCAGGCCGTCGCCACCACGGCCGGCCGCCTCCCCGCCCGCTGGGTGATCCACACCGTCGGTCCCGTGCACAGCGCCACCGAGGACCGCTCCGCACTGCTCGCCTCCTGCCACCGCGAGGCGCTGCGCGTCGCCGACGAGCTCGGCGCGAGCACCGTCGCCTTCCCCGCCATCTCCACCGGCGTCTACCGCTGGCCCCTCGAGGACGCCGCGCGCATCGCCGTGGCCACCGTCCAGGACACCGACACCTCGGTGGAGGAGGTCCGCTTCGTCCTCTTCGACGAGCCGGCCTACGCCGCGTTCGCGGCGCGACTGCCCGGCGGGGGGCCCGGCGAGCAGTGACGTGCGGCTCCGGCAGGCAGGGGGCCGGTGATCCGGAGGAGGTCCTCGAACGACCTGGCGCGCGAGGGCGGGAGGGGCGCGCCGTCCCCCGGCGCCGACGAGCTGCGACGGCGCGATGAGCCGATCGCGCGGCGGCCGGACTTCGGGGCCGAACCCGCGACGGCGGGCAGGAACGGCCTGACCGGGTTCGACGCCGTGGCCGGCAGGACGCCCTACCGTCCCCCGCCGCTTCGTCAGAACACGTCACCGATGTGGTCGGCCAGGCGGCGCCGGCACTGCTCGAGCGTGCGCGCCAGGCCGTCCTCGTCGTCTGGCCCTTGGACGAGGAGTTCTCCGGCGACCACCAGGGCCGCCCAGAAGGCTTTCGGCCGGCCGCCGCCGGTGGCGCGGGGGCCCAGGCGCGCGAGCGAGCGGAACACACCGGTCAGCTCACCCCGGACGAACCCGCGCGAGAGGCCGAGAGCCGCGCCGCTCGCCACGCCGCCCATGGCGCGGATCGCGTCCCGCAGGTGTCCGGCGACGGCCGACTCCCGCTCGTCGAGCGGCCTGGGGACGTCGAAGACGCCGATCGCCGCCATCAGCTCGCCGTACCACCGCTCCTCGCCCGCGCGGAACTCCTCCTGGAGCCGGCCGGGTTCGCCGTGGAGCCGCCGGAGCAGCTCCGGCTCCGCGATGCCCAGCGCCAGGCCGACGGCCAGGGCGGAGTCCGACCACCGCGGTGTTCGCGCGGCGAGCTCACCGCAGACCGCGGCCGGGGCCGCTCCTGTCCGCAGCCGTTCCCGGGCGGCGGTGACCCATGGCTGTCCGCCACCGGTTCCGGCGTGCTCCATCTCGGATCTCCTTCCGTGCTGTGGCGCGGGTCCGGGCGGAGCCCGGGCCGGGGCGCGGGTTAACCGGGGCGGAACTCTTGGTCATCGATTCGTCTGGGAAAGGTACGGGCCCGCATGCCCTGCCTAGCATGAGGTGATCACGCACCGTACGACCCCGGGGGAGGCCCGGAATGCCGTTGTCCGGCCTCGGGGCGCGGCTCTCGCGTCCGGGCGCGCTCGCCGGGAGCCTGGGCGCGCTGCTCGTCCTGGCCCTGGTGGGGGCGCTGCTCCTCGCGCACGGATCGTCGCCGGCCCCCGTGCGGGCGGCCGGGCCGCCGCACACCGCCGTCGAGGTGTCGCGCGGTGCCTGCGGCGCCGGCTGGCGTGCGCCGCGGGCCGGGCTGCAGGTCTTCGACCTGCACAACACCTCCTCCGAGGCCGCCGAGGTCTACCTGGAGGACCCGCGCAGCAAGGCCGTCTACGGCGAGGTGGAGGACATCGGCCCCGGCACGACCCGGCCGCTGACCGTGGACCTCGGCAAGGGCGCGTACGCCTTCAGGTGCGTGCCCGACGACGCCGACGCCGTCACCGGGCCCACCGTCCACGTCACGTCGGGGCGGGGCGGGCCGGGGGCCGCCCCCGTCACGCAGCACGACCTGATCCCGCCGTCGCTGGACTACCAGAAGTGGGTCGCCGGCGGACTCAACCGGGTGGTGGTGCTCACCGGGCGGCTGCGCGACGCCGTCGACCGCGGCGACCTCGCCGCGGCGCGCCGTGCCTGGCTGCCGGCGCACCTGGAGTACGAGCGGCTCGGCGCGGCCTACGACGCCTTCGGCGACGCCGACGCGTTGATCAACGGAACGGACGCGGGCCTGCCCGGCGGCGTCCACGACCGTTCCTACACCGGCTTCCACCGCATCGAGTACGGGCTGTGGCACGGCGAGTCCGCCGCGCGCCTGCGCGCCCCGGCGACCGCCCTGGTCACCGCGGTGACGGGACTGCGCGACGACTGGTCGCAGGCCCGCATGGACCCGGCCCAACTGGGCTTGCGGGCACACGAGATCCTGGAGAACACCGTGCAGTTCGAGCTGACCGGACGGACCGACTTCGGCAGCGGCAGCAACCTGGGCACCGCCCGCGCGAACCTCGACGGCACCCGGGAGGTCCTGTCGCGGCTGCGCCCACTGCTCGCCACGCGCGACGCCGACCTGCCGGCGCTCGACCGGGAGATGGACCGGGCGCAGGACACCCTGGACGCGTTCGCCGCGGACGGCGAGTGGACCCCGCTGCCCCGGCTGAGCCGCGCCCAGCGGGAGAAGGTGGACGCCGCCCTCGACGAACTCGTGGAGCGGCTGGCCTCGGTGGCCACCCTGTGCGAACCGCGGAGGACGGTGTGAGCCCCGCCGATCACGGCACCGGCCGCGGCACCGGCGGCGTCGGACGGCGCGGCTTCCTGCGGGGCGCGGCGGTGGCGGGGGCCGGGCTCGCCGTGGGCGGCGCGGCCGCACCGGGCCCCGCGGACGGCACAGGGGCGGGAGAGGGCGCGGCCGTCCCGCCGATCGCCCCCTTCCACGGCGGCCGGCAGGCCTCGGTGACCGCACCCGGCCGCCGGGTCACCGCGTTCACCTCCTTCGACGTGACCGCGCAGAGCCGTGCCGAACTGGCCGACCTGCTGCGCACGCTGACCGACCGGGCGCGGGCCCTGACCACCGGCGGCACACCGCGGCCGGTGGGCATCACGGGGCCGCCGGCCGACTCCGGGCTGCTCGGCGGCCGACCGCCGTCCGCCGCGCTGGCGGTGACCGTGGGCGTCGGGGCGGCCCTGTTCGACGGGCGCTTCGGGCTCGGCGCCCGCAAGCCCCGGCACCTGACGGAGATGCCCGCCTTCCCCGACGACGACCTGCGCCCCGAGTGGTGCCACGGGGACCTGAGCCTGCAACTGCACGCCGACGACACCGACACCGTGCTGCACGCGCTGCGCGACATCGCCCGGCACACCCGCGGCGGGCTGCAGGTCCGCTGGCGCCTGGACGGCTTCGGCAACCCGCCGCGCCCCTCCGGGACCCCGCGCAACCTCATGGGCTTCAAGGACGGCACCGCCAACCCGGACCCCGCCGACGCACGCGCGATGGACCGCCTGGTGTGGGTGGGCCGAGGCGGCGGCGAACCGGACTGGGCCGTCGGCGGCAGCTACCAGGTCGTGCGCCTGATCCGCATGCTCGTGGAGTTCTGGGACCGGGTCTCCCTCGGCGAGCAGGAGCGGATGTTCGGCCGGGCCCGCGAGTCCGGGGCGCCCCTGGACGGCGACCTCGAGCACGACGTCCCGAAGTACGCCGACGACCCCAAGGGCGACGTCATACCCCTGGACAGCCACATACGGCTGGCGAACCCGCGCACGCCGGGCAGCGCGGACCAGCGCATCCTGCGCCGCCCCTACAACTACGACCGCGGCGTGGACGCCAACGGCAACCTCGACATGGGACTGCTCTTCTGCTGCTACCAGCAGGACCCGGCACGGCAGTTCGAGACCGTCCAGCACCGCCTGGCGGGCGAGCCGCTCACCGACTACGTCAAGCCCTTCGGCGGGGGCTACTTCTTCGCCCTCCCCGGAGTGCGGGACGTAAAGGACTGGTACGGACGCTCCTTGCTGGGCTGATGCCGCCGCCGTGCCCCCGAGGGGCCGCTCGGTCAACGCACGGTCAATTTTCGGCCCACCTTCCCTTACCCCCTGTTCATCCCCGGGCCACCATCGCTCCGCCGACGCGCAGCGCACCGGGCGGAGCATCCGTGGGCGTACGACGCACCGACGATCCTCCCCAGAGGGTGAACCAGCATGATCAGCAGGAGAAGACGAGCAACGGCCCGCGGCCTGGGAGCGCTCCTGAGCGCCGCGGCACTCACCGTCCTCGGCGGCAACGCCGCCGCCTGGGCGGCGCCCGCGCACCACACCGCCCCCTCGTCGACGGCCACGCCCATCAAGCACGTGGTCGTCCTCTTCGACGAGAACGTCTCGTTCGACCACTACTTCGGGACGTACCCGAAGGCCGCCAACACCGACGGCACCAAGTTCACGGCGTCCAAGAAGACCCCGAAGGACATCGACAACCTCGCCACCGCCGGGCTGCTGAAGAAGAACCCCAACCAGTACGCGCCGCAGCGGCTCACCCCGGAGCAGGCCCTGACCTGCGACCAGAACCACTCCTACGGTCCGGAGCAGTACGCCTACGACGGCGGCAGGGCCGACCAGTTCGTGCAGAACACCGACGTCGACACCTGCAGCGGCGGGCTGTTCGGCGAGCCGGGCCTCGTGATGGACTACTACGACGGCAACACCGTCACCGCGCTGTGGAACTACGCCCAGCACTACTCCCTGGGCGACCGCTCCTTCAGCTCGGTCTACGGCCCGTCCACGCCCGGCGCGCTCGACCTGGTCTCCGGCCAGACCCACGGCGTCGTCTCCGTCGACCCGGCCACCGGGACCGAGCACCCGAAGCAGACGTCCACGCCGGACGCCTACACCGTCAAGTCGCCCGACGCCAAGGGCGTCGGCACGGTGATCAACGACCCGGACCCGGCCTTCGACGACTGCGCCGACAAGGACCACACCAGCACCAACCCGCTCGCGGTGATGCAGGGCCGCAACATCGGCGACCTGCTGAACGACAAGCGCGTCAGCTGGGGCTGGTTCCAGGGCGGCTTCCGGCCCTCCACCCCGTGGGACGGCAAGCAGGGCGACTACGCCAAGTGCGACACCACGCACGCCAACATCGGCGGCGCCCCGGTCGTCGACTACAGCCCGCACCACTCCCCGTTCGAGTACTACAGGTCGACGTCCAATCCGCACCACCTGCCGCCCCGCGGCGTCGACGAGATCGGGCACGACGGCCAGGCCAACCACAACTACGACCTGACCGACTTCGACGCCGCCCTCAAGGCCGGCAAGCTGCCCGCCGTCAGCTTCGTGAAGGCGCCCGAGTACCAGGACGGACACGCCGCATACTCCGACCCGATCGACGAGCAGCACTTCCTCGTCCAGCAGATCAACGCGATCCAACAGTCGCCCCAGTGGGGCTCCACCGCGGTCGTCGTGGCCTACGACGACTCCGACGGCTGGTACGACCACACCTTCGCCAAGCCCCGCAACGGCTCCACCGACACCTCCGCCGGCTCCAACGGCAAGGCCACCGACGGCCCGGCCTGCCAGGCCGGACCGAAGGCGTCCGGCGGCTACGCGGACCGCTGCGGCCCCGGCACCCGCCAGCCGCTCCTGGTGGTCTCCCCGTACAGCAAGGTCAACAAGGTCGACCACACCCTGACCGACCAGGCCTCCGTCCTCCGCTTCATCGAGGACAACTGGCGCACCGGCAGGATCGGCGACCACTCCTTCGACGCCACGGCGGGCCCGCTCACCGGGATGTTCGACTTCCGCCACCCCAACGGCAAGCAGGTGCTGCTGAACGCGGACGGCTCGGTGAGGTCGGTCGGCCCCATCCGCCCGGTGAAGGCGCTCGCCACGCACATCACCGCGGGACCGGCGATGCAGGCCACCGCCGCCACGACCGACGCCCCGGCCTTCCCCGCGCTCCCGGTCGGCGTCGGGGCGGCGGCGCTGGCCGCCGCCACCGGCGGGTACCTCACCCTGCGCCGCAGGCGGCGCGGCACCGCCTGACCCCGCTGTCCCGGCGGGCCCGGCACGGTCGCCCCGTGCCGGGCCCGCCCCTCAGCGCCGCAGCGCCAGCACCGTGTCGACGGTGTCCGCCTCGGCGGCCGTCTTGTCCTCGCGGTAGCGCAGGACGCGGGCGAAGCGGAGCGTGACGCCCGCCGGGTAGCGGGTGGAGCGCTGCAGGCCGTCGAAGGCGATCTCGACGACGAGTTCGGGGCGGACCCGGACCACCCATCCGTCGTCGCTGACGGCCAGTTCGCCCAGGCGCCCGGTCTGCCAGTCGAGCATGGCGTCCGTCAGGCCCTTGAAGGTCTTGCCGAGCATCGCGAAGGTGCCGTCGGGGCGGCGGGCGCCGAGGTGGAGGTTGGACAGCTTGCCGGTACGCCGGCCGTGCCCCCACTCGGCGGCGAGGACCACCAGGTCCAGGGTGTGCACCGGCTTCACCTTGAGCCAGGCCGCACCGCGCCGCCCGGCGCTGTACGGGGCGTCGAGCGCCTTGGCGACGATCCCCTCGTGGCCCCGCTCCAGTACCTCCTCCGCGAAGTCGCGGGCCGCCTGACGGACGGCCGGGTCGCCCGGGTCGTGCGCCACCAGCCTGCGCACCCGGCGCGGCTCGGGGGCGACCCGGGCCAGCTCCTCGTGGCGCTCGGCGGTGGACAGGTCCAGCAGGTCGCGGCCGTCCACCGACAGCAGGTCGAAGAAGACCGGCGCCACGGGCAGCGACTCCCGGGCGGCCGCGACGTCCAGGCGCGAGCCCACCCGCGAGGAGGTCTCCTGGAAGGCGCGGGGCCGGCCGTCCGCGCCGAAGGAGATGACCTCGCCGTCGAGCACGGCCTCGGCCACGTCCAACTCCCGCGCCGCGGCGACGACTTCCGGCAGCCGGCCGGTGATCTCGTCCAGCGTGCGGGTGTACACGCGGACGTCCTCGCCGCTCCGGTGCACCTGGACCCGGATGCCGTCCAGCTTCTCCTCCAGCGCGCACGGGCCCAGCCGGTCCAGGGCCTCGTCCACGTCCTTCGCCGTCTGTGCGAGCATCGGCTGCACCGGCCGGCCCACCTCCAGGCGGAACGCCGCCAGCGCCTGAGGACCACCGGCCAGCAGCGCCCGCGCCACCGCGCCGAGCGAACCGGCCAGCATCACCGCGCGCCGCACCTCCTCCGGGGGCGCCCCGGCCGCCGCGGCGAGGCCCTCGATCGCGAGCGCGTCGAGCGCCCCCTGCCGCAACTCGCCGCCGATCAGCCCCAGCAGGAACGCCTGCTCCTCCTCGGTGGCCGCCCCCATCAGCCGCGCCACCAGCCGCTTGCGTTCGGCCGCCGCCCCCTTGCCGGTGACCGCCGCGATCCGGTCCAGCGCCGCGTGGACCTCGCCCACCGTCAGCCGGGGCGCCGGCGCGGGTTCCGCGCGCTCCCGCAGCGTGCTCCAGCCGACCCCGGTACGCCGCTGGGGCAGCCGCCCCGCCAGGTACGTGATCACCACGGGCGCCTCGTCGGGCTCCGCGGTACGCAGCAGCCGGGCCAGCGCCGCCACCTTCTCCGACCGGGCGGGCGTGGCCGCCACCTCCCGGGACGTCCGGGCGAGCTCCGCGAGCAACATGGCTCCATCCTGGACCGCCCGTGCCGTGCGCGCAGCCGCCGCGGAGGTCAGGCGGAGGGCCGCCGGGCCGTCATGCCGCGGTGCTGGACGATCCGGGAGACGTCGCTGCCGGTGAGGATGCCGACCGGGCGGCCGCCGTCGACGACGATGACGCGGACCCCGCCGGCCCCGGGGCGCAGGCGGTCCAGGGCGTCGTTGACGTACTCCTCCGGCGTGCCGGTGGTGGTCTGCGACAGCGGGACGGCGACGTCGCGGACCCGCACCTCGGCGCGGCGCTCCGCCGGGACGGAGGCGAGCCGGCGCAGCTGCACCACCCCGCTGAGGCGACCGTCGAAGTCGACCAGGGGCAGGGTGGAATGCCGGGCGGCGACCGCGACCTCGTCGACGAAGCGGTCCACCGGCAGCCAGTCGGGACCCGTCACGACGGGCGCCGACATGGCGTCCGAGAGGCGCACGCCGCGCAGGGCCGCGTTGATGACCGCCCGCCGCCGCTCCGCACCCGCCGTGAGCGCCATGAAGAGCCCCACCAGGGCGAGCCACAGGCCGCTGGGCGCACCCCGGGCGAAGACCAGCCAGCCGGCCATGACGAAGAGGAAGCCCAGCACCTGCCCACCACGCCCGGCGACCCGGTCGGCGCGGTCGCGGTCCCCGGTCCGCCACCACAGCAGCGCCTGCAGCACCCGGCCGCCGTCCAGGGGCGCGGCGGGCAGCAGATTGAAGACGCCGAGCAGCAGGTTCGCCCAGCCCAGCCACACCAGCAGCGCCCCCGGCAGCGAGCGGGGGGCCGCCGCGTCCACACCGATACCCGCGCCCAGGGCGGCGCCGCCGATGACCAGGCTGGTCAGCGGGCCGCTGACGGCCACCATGAACGCCGCGCCCGCCGAGCCGGGCCGTCCCATGCGCGTCATCCCGCCCATGGCCCACAAGGTGACGTCCTCGACGGACAGGTGCTCGCGCCGAGCCGTGGCCGCGTGGGCCACCTCGTGCGCGAGCAGGCTCGCCATCAGCAGGACCGCGCCCGCGGCCGCGGCGAGGGTGTAGAGCCCCGACGACAGGCCCGGCACCCGGGCGGGCAGCGTCTCGCGGCCGAGTCCGTAACCGAGCAGCACGACGAGGACGGGGACGCTCCAGTGCATCCGGAGCGGGACCCCGAACACGCGCCCGACCTGGACCGAACCGTTCATGACTCCTCCCTCCAGTGTCACTCCGCCCGGACCGTGCCGGCACGGTGCTCCTGGGGGCTCACCCCCCGTACCCGCTTGAAGGCGGCGCTGAGCGCGAAGGGGCTGCCGTAGCCGACCCGGCGGGCGACCGCCCCCAGGGTGGCGTCCGGCTCCAGCAGCAGGTCGGCGGCGAGCGCGAGCCGCCAGCCGGTCAGGTACGCCATCGGCGGTTCACCGACCAGCTCCCCGAAGCGCCGGGCCAGCGCCGCCCGGGACACACCCGCCTCGGCGGCGAGCCCCGCCACCGTCCACGGATGGGCCGGGTTGTTCTGCAGCAGCCGCAGCGCCCGGCCCACCACCGGGTCGGCGAAGGCCCGGTACCAGGCGGGCGCCGCCTCGCCGCGCCGGGCGAACCACGTGCGCAACACGGAGATCAGCAGCAGGTCCAGCAGCCGGTCCAGCACCGCCTCCTGCCCGGGTTCGTCCTTGACGACCTCCTCGGCCAGCAGCGGCAGCAGCGGGCTCTCCCACTCGCGCGCCGGGAGCACCAGCAGCGGCGGCAGCGCGTCGAGCAGCCGCCGGCCGACCGCGCCGTCCAGCCGGTAGGTGCCGACCAGCAGCACGTCGCAGCCGTCACTCCGGTTGCCCCAGGTCCGCACGCCCAGCGCCATCGCGTCGGCCAGGTCGTGGCCCTCCGCCGTACGGCACACCTCACCGGGCAGGATCCACGCCTGCGGCGGGGTCGAGGGGAGGTCGGCGACCGCGTACGGCGCCGGGCCCCGCGCCACGGCCACGTCCCCGGGCAACAGCCGTACCGGCGCGCCGACTTGGGGCACGATCCACGCCCCGCCGCGCGCCGCCGTCATCACGCACAGCGGCGCCCGGTCCTCGATGCGCACCGACCACGGCGGCTCCATGACCATGCGCAGCAGGAAGGCGCCCCGCGCACGGGGGCCGTCGAGCAGGCCCGAGAGTGCGTCCATGTCCTCCAGCCTAGACGTCCGCGTATGAGGGCGGACCGATCGGCCAGGATGCGTCTCAGCCGCCACGACCGGGACCGCGGGGCGTCGTCGACCTCGGCTGACTGTCCGGATCTCACGCGTCACTTCCGCGCCAGGGGTGCCGGGCGTCGGCCATTCCTGTGGAGAACATGTGGTGGTTCTGTACGCGAACGGTGACGCATGGTGTCGTGTATGCGACGCCGAACGGGGTGCACGGCCCGGCGTCGCAGATCCCTCGACGACCTGAAGGGAATCCCCTCATGACGTTACGTGCGATAGCGATGAGCGGCGTGGCCGCCGCCTCGCTGCTCGGCCCGCAGGGCTGGGAGCCGGACGGCGCCACCCCGCCCCCGCCCGACCGGATCGTCATCGACGTGGCGACCGTGAACGGTTCGGGCTGTCCGGCCGGTACCGCGGCCGTCGCCGTCTCCCCGGACAACGAGGCGTTCACCGTCACGTACAGCGCCTACGTGGCCCAGGTGGGCGTGGGCTCCAAGCCCACCGACTTCCGCAAGAACTGCCAGCTCAACCTGAACGTGCACGTGCCGCAGGGCTTCACCTACGCGATCGCCGCCGCCGACTACCGCGGCTTCGCGCACCTGGAGCGCGGCGCCTCCGGCGTGCAGAAGGCGAGTTACTACTTTCAAGGCTCGCCCGAGACCAGCGCCATCAGCCACACCTTCCGCGGCGCGCTGGACGACAACTGGCAGTCCACCGACAGCGTCGACGTCGCCGCACTGGTCTGGGCACCCTGCGGCGAGCTGCGCAACTTCAACATCAACACCGAACTGCGGGTGAGCGCCGGGAGTTCGGACCCGTCGCGGACCACGAGCTTCATGACGATGGACTCCACGGACGGGAGCATCAGGACCACCTACCACCTGGCGTGGAAGGAGTGCCCCGGCGGGTAGCCCGCGGTGTCCCGCGGGTCCCGGACCGGGCGGCGCGCGACGCCCGGTCCGGGACCCCGGTCCGTCGAGCTCTGGTCGGGGGCCGGGTCGGGGGCCGGGGACGAGGGGTGTTCCGGCGTGCCGATAGCCTGCGTCACCATGACGCGCTCATGGACCATGCCGACGCTGATGGTGCTCTGCGGCGCGGTCGCCGCGGCGGGGCCGGCCCTCGCGGGACACCCCGGCAGGGCGGCGGTGCTGCTGCTGGTCTTCCTGGTGCTCGCCGGCGTGCTCTCGCCCCTGTTCTTCCCGAGGCCGGTCGGCGCGCTGGAGGCGCAGCGCCGCAGTGCGGCCGACGGCCGGCCGGTCGTCTTCTGGCGGCCGGGCTGCACCTACTGCATACGGCTGCGCATCCGGCTGGGCCGCGGCGCCCGCCGGCTGCACTGGGTCGACATCTGGCGCGACCCGGCGGGAGCCGCGGTGGTGAGGGCGGCCAACGACGGCAACGAGACCGTGCCGACCGTCGTCGTGGCGGGCCGGTCGCACACCAACCCCGATCCCCGGTGGGTGCGCGAGCAGCTTCCCCCTCCCGCGTGACCGGAGGCCGGGTCCCGGGTCAGGGGGCGGTGATGGCGTCGGCGACCCGTTCGGGCTCGTCCACCTGCACGTAGTGCCCGGCGCGCATCAGCAGGCGCAGTTCGCTGTGCGGGAAGATCACGGAGAACTGCCGGGCGACACGGGTGTTGAGCCAGCGGTCGCGGGTGCCGAAGACCACCCGGACCGGCGGCTGGAACTCCCGCATCTCCGGTATGCGCCGCCGCCGGCTCAGCATCGCGTGCAGCAGTTCGTCGTTGAGCCCCCAGAACGCCGGGCGCGCCGCGGGGAATTGGGCGTAGAGCCGCTCCACGTACGCCTCGCGCACCTCCGGGTCGCGGATGAAGCCGCCCACCTGCCAGGCGTAGAGCCTGCGGTCCAGGTCGGGGCGGCGCCGGGCGACCGCGCGGGCCGCCGAGCGCAGCAGCGGGGTGGAGTACAGGGCGATCGCCGGAGGGCGGCGCAGCGCGGGTGTCCAGTGGTAGTAGGTGTTGAGCAGTACGAGCCGGGCCACGCGGTCCGGGTGGTCCAGCGCCCAGTCGATCGCGGGCGGTCCCGAGGAGTCGTGCGCCACCAGCACCAGGCGGCGGCTCGTCCGGCCCGCCGCGAGGGCGTCGGCGACGGCGGCGAGGTCGTCCACCTGCTGGGCGACGGTGTAGCGCAGGCCGGACGGCTTGTCTGAGCGGCCCCACCCGAGGAAGTCGAAGCGCACCACCGGCAGCCTGCCCGCGAGGTGCGGGAGGAGGCGGTCGTAGAGGCGGCTGCTGTCGGGGAGGCCGTGCATCAGGACCGCTGGCGCGCCCGGGCCGGGGGTGATCTCGGCGTGCAGGCGGTAGGGGCCGTGCGACACGGCCAGCGTCTCGGCGGCCGGGGCCATGGCGACCTCCCTCGGCCTGTGGGCCCCCGTGTGGTTCAGCCTAACGCGGTGTGCCGCAGGGGTTGTGGGAGCGCTCCCATGAGCGCATCATGCCCGCATGACCCCACGCGCCGTGATCCGCCCGTACCGCCCGGAGGACCGGGCCGCCGTCTACGACATCTGTGTGCGCACCGGCCACGAGGGCGGCGACGCGCGGCACCTCTACGCCGACCACGACCTGCTGCCGGACAACTTCGCGGGGCCCTACGCCCACCTCGAGCCCGAACTGGCCTTCGTGGTCGACGACGGCACGCGCGCCGTCGGCTACATCGTCGGCACCGCGGACACCGCCGCCTTCGTGCGGCGCTTCCGCGTCGAGTGGCTGCCCCGCCTCGAACACCGCCACCCCAAGCCGTCCGCGCCCCCGGTCACCCCGGACGAACTGATGGCGGACCTCCTGCACCGCCCCGAGCGCATGATCGTGCCCGAACTCGCCGGGTACCCCGCACACCTGCACATCGACCTGCTGCCCGCCTACCAGCGGCGCGGCTACGGGCGGGAACTGATGGGGCGTCTGTTCTCCTCCCTGGCCGGCCAGGGCGTCGGCGCCGTCCACCTCGGCATGGTCACCGCCAACACCGCGGCGCGCGCCTTCTACGACCGGATGGGTTTCCGGGAGCTCCCCGTGCCGGACCCCGGCCCCCTGACGTACCTGGGACGCCCGACCTCGCCGCCGCCGGTCAAGGGCTGAGGGGAGCCCGCGCCGCGGTCTCGTGCGGCAGCACGTCCTGCCGGGACGCGGCCGGCACAGAGTGGCGTCCTCTCACGCGCCCTGGAAAGCGCTTGCGGCGCGGCGGTAGAGTCACCCGCCGGCCGGTCGCCGCGCGAGGCCGGCGCGCCGCCGAAGCCGTTCCCGACCCCGGAAGGGCCGTATGCGCACCATGACCCGGAGAACGCCGCCGCACCCCTTCGAACTGCCGCCGGAGGACCGGGAACTGAGCCCGTACACGGGCTGGACCCGGACCCACTGGGAGGCGGTCGCCGACGGCCTGCTCGCCGCCGTCGCCCCGTACGCCACGCCCGGTGGGGCGCTTTACCACCTCCCCGGGGGCCGCAGCAGCCGCTCGGGCGCCCGCTCGGACGGCCTGGAGGGGTACGCACGGACGTTCCTGCTCGCCGCGATCCGTGTGGCGGGCGCCGGTGATGACGATCCGTCAGGACTACTGCAGCGCTACGCCGACGGCCTGGCCGCCGGCACCGCGCGCCCCGGCGGGGACGGGCCGGAGGACTGGCCCGTCGTGGCCGACCGCACACAACCGCTGGTCGAGGCCGCGTCCATCGCGATCGGGCTCCGGCTGACCCGCCGCCTGCTCTGGGACCGGCTGGACGGGCCCGTACGCGAACGCGCCACCGCCTGGCTCTCCCGCGCGGCCACCGCACAGGCGTGGCCCAACAACTGGGAGATGTTCCCCGCCACCGTGGGCGGCTTCCTCGGCGACCGGGACGCCGTCGCGCGCGGGCTGCGGCACATCGACCGCTGGTACGTCGGCGACGGCTGGTACTCCGACGGCGACCTGCGCGCCTTTGACCACTACAACGGGTGGGCACTGCACCTCTACCCCGTGCTGGAGGCCTGGTTCTCCGGCGACACCGACCTCCTGGACCGCTACGGCGAGCGGCTGCGCGTCCATCTCGCCGACCACGCCCGGCTGTTCGGCGCCGACGGCGCGCCCCTCCACCAGGGCCGCTCGCTGACCTACCGCGTCGCCGCCGTCGCGCCGCTGTGGCTCGGCGCCCTCACCGGCCGCACCCCGCTGTCGCCCGGCACCACGCGGCGCCTTGCCTCCGGTGCCCTGCGCCACTTCCTGGACCGCGGCGCCGCGGGCCCCGACGGCCTGCTGTCGCTCGGCTGGCACGGGCCCTTCCCCGGTGTCCTGCAGGACTACTCCGGGCCGGGCTCCCCGTACTGGGCGAGCAAGGGCTTCCTCGGCCTGCTGCTGCCGCCCGGTCACGAGGTGTGGACGGCGCCCGAGGAGCCCGCCCCCGTCGAACGCGGCGACGCCCTGACCGCGCTGCCCGCGCCGAACTGGCTGATCCAGTCGACCGCCGCCGACGGCCTCGTACGCCTGCACAACCACGGCAGCGAGGACGACCGCTACGCGGCCCACTACGCGCGGTACGCCTACTCCACCGCCACCGCGCCCCTGACCGGCGACACGCCCCCCGACAACCACTTCGGGCCGCTCGACACCGACGGCGCCGTCACCGCGCGCACCGGGCTCACCCCGCTCGGGGCCGGCGAGGGATGGGCCGCCTCCCGCTCCCGCGCGGGCGACCGGGTCCGCGTCGTCAGCCTCGTGATGGCCAGGGGCGCCGCCGAGGTCCGGGCCCACCTGGTCAGCGGGGCCGCCGCCGGCACGGCCGTACGGCAGACGGGCTGGCCCGCGGGCGAGGGGCTGACCTCCGAGCTGCGGCCGCTGCACGGTCTGCGTGCCGCTCCCGCCCTGCCGCCCACCGCCACCGCGTGCGCCGCTCGCGCGGTCACCCCCGTCCTCACCGGACGGACCACCGAGGCCGGCGGCAGCCGCGGCGACCTCTTCCTCTGCGCGGCCCGGCTCACCGGCGCCGGAGACGCCGGCCCGCTCTCCGCCGTCGCCGGGGTCCGGGTGGGCGTGTCGCCGTCGGGGGTGCACGAGGTGACCGTCACCTGGGCCGACGGAGCCACCCACCGGGCGCGGCTGACCCCGGCGGACGCGGTCGTGGAATCCTCACCCCCGGACGGTCGTTGAGCCAGCCATGAGCGACACAGACCTCCTCCGCCTGCTCGCCGACAATGACGGCGGCGTGCTCGTCACCCTCAAGCGCGACGGCCGCCCCCAGCTGTCCAACGTCAACCACCACTACGACCCGGACACGAAGGTGCTGCGGGTCTCCCTCACCGACGACCGGGCCAAGACCCGCAACCTGCGCCGCGACCCCCGGGCGAGCTACCACGTCACCAGCGCCGACCGCTGGGCCTGGACCGTCGCGGAGGGCACGGCCGAACTCACCCCCGTCGCCGCGGAGCGCGACGACGCGACCGTCGAGGAGCTCATCGACCTCTACCGGGCCGTGCGGGGCGAGCACCCCGACTGGGACGACTACCGCCGGGCCATGGTCGAGGACAAGCGCCTGGTGCTGAAGCTCCACGTCGAGCGCGCCTACGGCCAGCCCGGCCGCGGGTAGCGGCCCGTCCGTCGCGGCCCGGCCGCCGCCCGTGCATGGTGGGGCGGGCGGCACCCGGGCCGCGACGGTGGCACCATCGAAGGTACGGACACGAACTTCCGTACCGGCGAAAAGCCTGGTCACAGACGTGTGGCCGGCCCTGGGCGGGGCCGGCGGGCCGCCCCCAGGACGATCTCGCGAGGGGGCGCGGAACCGGAATGACCGGTGTAGGAGTTGTCGCTGTACATACTGGTTCTGCCGGGGCCTGACGGCTCACGGCACGTTCGTGACCGCCGACCAACGGGAGGTGCCGTGTCCGGCCCCAGTCCGAAGCGTTCCCTGCTCTCCAGCCTCATCCCCGCCTTCGGCGACAACCCGTACGGGGAGCGGATGGAGCGCATCCGGCGGTCGCCGAACTTCGCCGACGGGGTGTTCACCAACCCCGTCGGCGCTCGTACGGCGCCCTCCGGATCGATGCTGCGGTTCGCCCGGACGTACTTCCGCAAGGGGGAGCGGATCCGCAGGGCCCCGGCGGGTGACATCCCGCTGCACACCACGACCCTCGCCGACCTGGCCGCCCCGCCCGCCTCGGGCCTGCGGCTCACCTGGATGGGCCACTCCACCGTCCTCGCCGAGATCGACGGGCGCCGCGTCCTGTTCGACCCGGTCTGGGGCGAGCGGTGCTCGCCGTTCTCCTTCGTCGGCCCCAAGCGGCTCCACGAGCCGCCGGTGGCGCTGAAGGAGCTGGGGGAGGCCGACGCGATCGTCATCTCCCACGACCACTACGACCACCTCGACATGCCGACGATCAAGGCGCTGGCCGGATCCGGCACCCGTTTCGTGGTGCCGCTGGGCGTCGGCGCCCACCTGGAGCGCTGGGGCGTCCCCGCGGACCGCATGACCGAGCTGGACTGGCACGAGTCGACGCAGGTCGCCGGTCTCACCCTCACCGCGACCCCGGCGCGGCACTTCTGCGGCCGCGCGATCCGCAACACCCAGCACACGCTGTGGGCGTCCTGGGTCGTCGCGGGGCCCGAGCACCGCGTCTACCACAGCGGCGACACCGGCTACTTCCCCGGTTTCGCGGAGATCGGCCAGGCGTACGGGCCGTTCGACGCCACCATGGTGCAGATCGGTGCGTACAGCGACTTCTGGCCCGACATCCACATGACCCCCGAGGAGGGCGTCCGCGCCCACCAGGACCTGCGCGGCGAGGTCATGCTCCCCATCCACTGGGGCACGTTCAACCTGGCCCCGCACCCCTGGGAGGAGCCTGCCGAGGGCACCGTCACCGCGGCGCTCGCCGTGGGGGCCCGGGTCGCCGTGCCGCGCCCGGGAGAGCCCTTCGAGCCGGTGGCCGGGCTGCCGCTCGACCCCTGGTGGCGGGCGATCGCGCACGGGGCCGCCACCCGTACCTGGACCGCCCTCACCGACGACGCGCGGCCGGCCGCACCCCAGCCGGACAGCGCCCCGGCCTGAGCCTCCGGGGGCGGGCGCAGCCGCGCCCGCCCCTGCCGCGGGACGGCCGGTCAGCGGGCCTCCCCGAGGGTGGTGAGCGAAGCCGTCCGACGGCGCCCGGCGGCGCCTGCGCGGAGGGCGGGGCGGGCCACCGGCCCCGGGCCACCTGGTGCCCTGCCGCCGCCCATGCGGTGTCCCGCGCCAGGACCGCCCGCACCTGCCAGAACGTCTCCCCGGCCGCCTGCCCGTCCGCCACGGCGGGCTCCGGCGGCTTCCGTTCCGTCGTGCCGCCCGCGGCGAGCGGCGGCGCCTCGATGTTGCCCTGGGCCGCGACACCCCGTCCGCCGGTCCCCACCGTTCCCCGCCCGTACGCGCGGGGCCGTGGCGGCCCCCGCGTTCGGCGGACGTGGGCGGTCGTGGAGGTGCCGCGGTGCGCCGCGACGGGCGGCCGGCCGTGGTCCCCCTCCCGTGCCGCCGCCGACGGGACCTCACGCCAGGCGGCGGGCGGGAGCCGGACAAGCACGTCGCGCACAGCCCGCCGTGCGTCACAGCGCCGGGAAAGGACCGCCCGCGATCCGCAGCGCGAGCTGTACGACGTCCACCGGGCGGGTGGTGTCCACCCGGTGCACGCTGCCCAGGCCGAGCGGTTCGGCCATCTCCGTCCAGAACCGCCACTCCTCCTCGGGGAAGCGCGCGCCCTCCGTGTGCACCGGGTGCCGCGCCGCCGCCCGCTCCCGGAACCTGCGGCGCGCGGTGTCCGGCGGCACCGCGCACCACACCTCGTGCACCTCGGACGCGCCGGCCCGCGCGAGGCCCGCCGCCACCACGGGCCGCATGTGCGCCAGCCACGGGCTCTCCAGCACCGCGCCGACGGGTACGTCCGCGAGCAGCGTCCACAACGTCTCGCCCGCCGCGGCACCCAGGCAGCGGCTCCACTCCCGCGCCCCGCTGCCCTCCGGGCGCAGCGCGGCCAGCGCGTCGGCCAGGGTCTCCTTCACCGAGTCCTTGCTGAACAGCGGGAGCTCCAGTTCGCGGGCGAGCATCCGGGCGAGGGTCGTCTTCCCGGCGCCGGGGAGACCGTTGACCAACACAGCTAACATGCCGCGACCTTAACCACGGCACGGCCCGCGCAGGAGGGCGCCGCCCCGGCGCTGCGCGCGTCATCCGGAGCCTCACAGGTGCGTCGCGGCCGCCTCCTCGGTGACGTCGATGCCCGTGAACCGGGCCCAGTTGCGCCCGATCTCACCCCAGGCCGCCACCGGCCCGCCGCCCAGGCGGCCGGTGAACAGCGGCCGCAGATCGGTGTCGCGTTCCGCCCAGGCCGCGGAGAACTGGCTGCGGGTCACCCGCAGGCTGGTGTTGAGCTGGACGACGGCCGCCCGGGCGCAGTCCTCGCGCCATTCGTCGTCCGTCCAGGCGGCGGAGCCGACCGGGGGCCGCGCGGCCAGTGCCAGGCTGAGGAAGCACGCCGCGTTGTAGTTGACGAGGTATCCGGCGGCGGCCCTGTTGGAGCCGCGGTGCCGTGGCGCGGAACCGGCGATGCCCGCCCGGCTGTGGGTGTCGCCGCCCACGTGGTCGGCACCGGCGTGGTGGTCGGCGTACAGCAGCCGGCGCAGGCCCCAGTCGCGGCCGCCCCGCAGCCGGCCCCAGCGCGCCCAGCCCCCGGTGACCTCCCGCGCCACGTCGCGGAACGCCGTGCGGACGTCGTCGGGTTCGGGCGAGCCGTTCTGGCGCAGCACCTCGGCGGCGCCGGCGATGCGTACCGCCCCGCGGAAGGAGCGGCGCCGGGTGCGCAGGGAGGGGCGGGGCCGCTCCATGGCCCACCACTGCCGCCAGTAGCGGCGTTCGCCCAGGTTGCGGCGGCCGGGCAGCAGGGTGCGGGCGTACCGCCGCAGGATGGCCCGCCGCGACAGGCGCTTGAGCAGCCGTTCCAGGTGCTCCCGCGAACCGGGTTCGCGGCGCCTGCTGCGCTCCGCGTGCCGTGCCGGGTAGCGGCTCTCCTCGGCGCGGGCGATGGAGAGCCGGTAGGCCGTCTCGATGTGCTCGGGCCACAGCTGGACGCAGTACGTGTAGATCTCGACGGCCTGCCGGATGTGGTCGCCGGGGTCGGCGACCCCGGGGAACTGGCCCATCAGCTCCAGGACGCCCGCCTGGTGCTGGCGGACGGTGAGGTTCCCCGGCACCAGCGCGGCGGCCTCCTCGAAGTGCTCCAGGGCCCGCTCGTGGGCGGCGCGCTCGCCGCTCACGTCCCGGCGCTTGTTCGCGGCGAGCGCGTCCTCCTGCGCCCTGGTGCCCATGCGGTAGTGGCGGTAGGCGTCGGGGTCGTCGCCCCAGCTCTCCCAGCGGGGGATGCGGTCCTGCGAGCGCGGATCGGCGAGGATCTTGACGGTGCAGTAGCAGGCCACGCGTTCGTACAGCTCCCGCTCGGCGTCGCGCCTGTCCCGGTCGGTGGCGCCCGGCGCGGGGGTGTGGCCCTCCAGGATGGTCGCGGCCACCACCGTGTTCTTCGGCATGTACAGGATCCGCACCGAGAAGCGGGTCGGCTGGTCGCCCGTCGACAGGCAGTGCAGCATCACGTGGTACGCCCGGGGGCGGAAGAACGCGAGCCGCTTCATCACGTCCACCCAGCCGTGCGGGGAGGAGGCGGTCTCCGGTGCCGGGTCGGGCCCGATGGTCGTGCCGCTGCCCGGGGTGAGGACGTTCGGGCCGAGCGCGTCGGCGGCCATGTGCTCCGTGATGTACGCGGCGAGTTCGGCGGTGACCGCGGACTCGTGGCCGTGGCCGTGATCGGGGGTGCCGGGGGCGCCGCCGTTGCCGCGGTGCCCGTTGCCGTGGCCGCCGAGCAAACCGCGGTCCTCGCACACCACCACGGGCAGCAGCCTGCTGCTGCGATGCCGCCGCAGCAGGCCCGAGCCCAGTCGCAGCAGGCCGATGAACACGGCCACCGCGAAGATGCCGAGCACCCACACGGCGGTGCCCCCGGACTGCTCCCAGAACCCCTCCGGCCACGGGCCGCCGTCCCCGGCGGCCGCGGGCGCGGCGAAGACCGTCCCCATGGCACATCCCCCCGTCACATCCCCTTTGTGTGCTCTTATGACGATCCCCATCCGGGGAGATCGCCAAGCCCCGTACAGGGGTGGCGAATCGTCAACTCTCAGCCGCGGAAGGGGTTGTGGGGCGCGGAGGACGGACGGTGCCGAAGGGGTCGGTGCCGCGGAGCGACCGGCCCGTCAGGCGGGCGGGGCGCCCAGCGCGTCCGGCGGCCCGGAAGGGCCCCGCGCAGGGCCTCCCGGCGCCGGCGCCGCGCCCTTCCGGTTGTGGCCGGACGCGTCGTCAACAGGGTGGCGGGGGCGTTGTCAGTGGCCTCGCCTAGTGTTCCGGTCACTTGATCACGGCGTTGCAGGGAGGCACGCATGGGGTGGGTCACGGTGGGCGACTACGAAGTCGCCCTCGACGAGGGGAAGGTCGTGTGCCGCAACGCGGCCGGCCGCCGGCTGAAGTCGGTGCCGTCCAAGCTGGCGGACGACCCGGTGGTCACGGGGTTGCGGCAGCTCACCGAGTGGCTGGAACGGCACGAACGCAAGTGCCTCGCCGACGTCGAGCGCTGGATGGTGCGGTCGCTGCCCGTGCCCCTCGCCGTGATCGGCGGCGTGTGGCCCGACCCGGCCTGGCGGGCGGCCCTGCGCGATCTCGTCGTCACCGGGGAGGACGGAGAGGTCGCCGGCTTCCTGCGGGACGCCGACGCCGAGCGCGGCCTCGGCCTGGTCGACCTCGACGGCGACACCGTGCGGATCGCCCCGGAGCTGGTCCGGATCCCGCACCCCGTCCTCCTCGACGACCTGGAGGAGCTGCGGGAGTTCGCCGTCGAGCTGGGCGTGGAGCAGAAGGCCGGGCAGCTCTTCCGCGAGGTGTGGCGGCGGCCCGAGGGGCTCGACCCCGAGGGCACCTTCGTCGAGGAGTACGCGGGCGGCAGCTTCAAGGAGCTGCGTTTCCTGCACGGCCGCGCCACCTCCCTCGGCTACCGGGTGCGCGGCGGGCACTCCGTCTGCCCCGTGCTGGAGGAGGGGCGTGCCATCGAGGCCCGCATCTGGATCGGCGACTACGACGGCTGGAGCGAGACCGAGACCGGGCCCCTGACCTGGACGGACACCGCAGGCAAGACCCTGACGCTCGGCCAGGTCGGCCCCGTCGCCTGGTCGGAGGGCATGCGCATGGCGGCCGCGCTCTACGCGGGACGCGACATCGAGGACGAGGAGCAGGCGGCATGACCACGTACGACCCCACCACCACGGCCGCGCTGCTCGACGCCGGCGCGGTGCTGCCCCCCGGCACCACCACGCGTGAGGACGCCGACACGCTCACCGTCCGCACCTACACCCACCCCGTGCTCGACGACCGGCGGGTCGTCCGGCTCGTGCCCGGCACCCTCGGCGAGGCCGAGGACCTCGCCCTGGACTTCCTCGGCCTCACCCGAGAGGACGAGGCCCCCGAGGTCGGCCAGGTCCGCCGGGAGACCCTCGGTTTCCCCGCCTGGGCGCTGGTCAACGACCCGGCCAACGGCCACCACGCGCTCGCCCTGGTCAAGGACGTCGAACGGCTCGCCCGGATGGCCAAGTCCCGCGCCGGCGCCGCCAAGGACGGCTTCGACGCACTCGCCGAGCGCCTGGGCCGGGCCGTGCCGCACTTCCTGCCCACCTTCCACGAGCAGGCCGCCCGCGTCTTCCTCCAGCACGAGAACACCACGTACGCCGCCGCCTTCTTCGGCAAGGCCCGCGCCGCCGAACGCGTCCACGGCCTCGCCGTCGACGAGGACCGGCAGCGCGCGGTGTTCCTGGAGTTCGCCTTCGCCGGCGCCCTCACCGTCAAGGCCCTCAAGGAGCACGTCAAGGACCTGGCGCGGCGGCTGGACCCGGCGGAGGCCTGGGGGCAGTTCCGGCAGCTGATCGTGGAACGCTGCGCCGCCGGGATGCCCCCGTACGCCTCCCTCCCGCAGGACGCCAGGAGCCTGATCAAGGCCGCCGGGCTCGACCGGGTCACCGAGGAGTGCGCCCTCGTCGCCGACCTCGTCGCCTCGCCCGCGGTCGTCCGCGCGCCGGGCTCCTTCTGGACCGCCTACCGTGCCACCCTCGTCGTCCTCGCCGGGAGCGAAGCGGCCGTGCGGGCACGGCTGCTGGAGATCATGCCGGCCGGGCTCGGCCGTGACGCCGAGGGCGACGAGTCCTGGCTCGCCCTGCTCGTCGAGACCGGCGCCGACACCCTGCTCACCGGCGAGGCGGGGGAGGCCGCGCGGGCCGTCGACGCCGCCGACTGGCTGAGCCGCTGGGCGAGCCACCGCAAGCACGGCTCCGGCGCCTCCGAACGCTCCGCGGCCACCCTCGACCTCGTCACCCGCATGGCGCCCCGGCTGCGGGCCGACGGCCGGCCCGTCGACCTCTTCACCGGCCGCTGGCACCAGGGCGCCGAGATCGACCTGCTCGACCTGTGCGCCGCCGAGCGCGTGCCGCTGACCGTCCCCGGTGCGGACGTCACCGTGCACCTGCCGCTGCGCCGCTGGCTGGAGACCGCCGACCCGGCCCGCCGCGACCTCGTCGCCACCGGAGCCGACCCGCGCCTGCGCCGCCTGCTGCACGAGGCCGTCGGCAGCCTCGGCGAGGACCGGGGGCTGCCCGGCGTGCTGCAGGCCCTGGCCGGTCACCCGGTGCTCGGCGACGTCCTGCACACCTGGCTGGACGAGGCCGCCGGGCAGTTCACCCGCGCCGCGGGCCTGCCCGCCGCCCGCGCCGCCGTGAGCCGGCTGCGCCCCTTCCGCGCCGTCGCGGCCCGGGTCAACCCGCAGGCCGTGGCACGCGTCGCCGCGCACGACATCGCGCCGACGCTCGGCCGCACCCTCCGCGAGGGCATCCTCGACGAACTGGGCTGGCCCGCCCTCGAAGAGGGCCTGCGGCTGCTGGACGCCGCGGTCGGCAAGAAGAAGAACCACGAACTCGCCGTCGCCGAGGCCTGGCCCGCGCTGATCCTCAGCCGCGGGGACAAGGCCGTCGTCGTCGGGCCCGACACGGTGCTGCTCGAGCACGACCTGCGCATCCCCGTCGAACTCGACCGCTGGAGCCGGCCCCACTTCCGCTGGGCCGACGGCGAACTCCTCGTCATGTGGTGGCAGGACGGCAAGCAGCTCGGCTACTGGTCCGCCCGGCCCGCCGACGTGTTCACCGTCGGCGGTGAGGAACTCCCGCACTGGTGGCACGGCCACGTCGCCGCCCCGTCGATCCCGCTGCCCGGCGGCGGCCGTGCCACCGGCGGCCGCACCCTGCACGCCGGTGACACCGTGCTGCCGCCCAGCCGCCCCGTCCTCGGCGACGGCACCACGCTCTGGCGCCAGGGCAAGCAGGGCGGCCACGAGGTGTGGTTGGAGTACGACCCGGTCACCGGCACCCACGGCCGCGCCTCACTGCCCGCCTTCCTCCGCTCCGGCATCCGCGACGGAGCGCGGCTCCGCCAGGAGGACTGCGAGCTCCTGCCGCTGCAACCCGGCCTCGAACACAGCCCCTTCGGCACCGACGGCACCGTCCTCGGCCGATGGGTGCGCGTCGAGGGCGAGGACGGCGGCTCCCGTACCGTCGCCGGCACACCCGACGGCCGTACGGTCGCCCTGCCCACCCGGCAGCGGCGGTGGTCCGCTTGCGTCCCGCTGGGCGCGCTGCGGCTCCCCGGCGGGGCCGGGCCCGTGGCCGCCCTCGTCGGCCAGAACGTGTCGCTGTACGCCGCGGGCGACGTCACCTGCGACGACGAACTCGGCAGTGTGACGCTCACGCAGCAGGGCGGCGACTTCGCCGCCGGCACCCGCTACGTACCGCCGCTCGCCTACTGGCACGCCTTGCGCCCCCGCGACGAAGGCGCCTCCGCGGTGCTGCGCGCCCTCACCGACGAGCAGGCGGCCGAGCTGCTGCGCGCCGGCGCCCACGCCCTGGCGGAGCGTCAGGCCGAGGTGGACCGCACCAAGAAGTACACCGGCCCGTCCGCGGAGGCCGTCGTGCGCGCCGCGGTCGCCGCCGCCCTCCCGGCCCTCACCGACGAACGGCTCCTCATCGGAGTCACCGCCCTCGTCAGGGGCACACTCCGGCACGCCGAGTCCGTCGCCTCCTTCGTCGCCCCGCCCGCCGACAAGCCACGGCAGCCGCGGCGCACGGAGGAGATGTTCGCCGACCACAAGCCGCTGCACGGCGACGACACCACCTTGCGCGCCGCCACCCTCGGCATCGCCGACCAGCCGGGCCACTCCTGGTGGGGCGGCGGCACGGAGTGGAGCGTGCTCCGCCAGATCCGGGCGGTCAACCACGTCCTGTCCGGCAAGGAGGCCGACGGCAAGCCGCTGCCGAACCGGGCGGAGCTCGGCGCCGTCGGCGACGGCTGGCGCAGCGAGGAGCACACCGTTCCCGCCATGGGCACGGAGTGGCCGCCCGCGCTGGCCGTGCTGCGCCCCCTGGCCTACCGTGCCGCGTCGCCGGTCACGAGCCAGGCGATCCGCGAGGGACTGCTCCTCCTCTTCGACGCGATCACCGAGGGGCCGCTCGCGGTGCCAGGCAGCGGCCTGCGCGAGGTCGTCCTCAGCGAGAGGCACGGGAAGCAGCAGCGCGCGGGACAGGTCCTGCGCAAGGACGGACGCACCGTCGTGATCCTCGGCTGCCGGCGGATCGACGGCGACCGCAACCGCGTCCACTGGCTCGCCCTCGACCACGACCCCACCGGGGCGTTCGGCGCCGTCGCGCACTTCACCCTGGAGCACGAGACGGACCGCGCGCCGGCCTTCCCCGCCGAGCGGCTCGCCGCCGTCACCCGCCTCATCCGCGACAAGGGCCCCGCACCCTGGCACCGCTGCGCCCCCGATGCGCTCGCGGCGGCCACCCGCGGCGGCCTCGGTCCCGTCCAGGCGACCCTGCTCCTCGCCGGGCGACCGGAGGAGCCGGGCGCCGAGGCGCTGACCCTCATGGAGCTGAAGACACGTCAGAAAGCTTTTGGTGAAGGCCTGCTGAGCTCGGTCCCCCGGCATGACTGCGCCGCCCTCATGGGCGCCCTCCTGCCCGACGACCCCGCCGACCTGTGGACCCACGGTCCCGACGCGGACGCCGCGGGCCGCGTCTGGCGCGAACGCCTCGGCGACGTCGTCCGCCTGCCCGAGGACATCGCGGCCGACCTCGCCGGAGTCACCGCCGCGTCCGCCGAGGCCGTGCTCAACCCGGCGCTGACGCCGTGGCTGAGCCGCACCACCGTGCAGCGCCCCGACAAGGACGGCGAGCTCGTCCCCGCCGACCCCGCCGCGCTGCCCGGCCGGTACGACCTCACCCGCTCCGTCGCCGCCCTGGCCGGGCTCGCCTACGGGCTGCCGTACGGCCATCCGCTGCGCGCCGCCCTCCCCGAGGGCCTGGCCGCGCTGCGCCGGCGGATCGCCGACCCCGGCCTGCTGCTCGACATCGACATCGCCTGGACGGAGAAGGGCCGCCCCACCGCGGCCCAGATCCGCAAGGCGTACGGCCTGCCCGCCGCCGGCGGCGCCGGCACCCACGGCATGACCGACGTGGGCGAGGCGCTCGTGCTCCGCCCCTGGTACAGCGACACCGAGACGGTCCTCCTCCGCCCGGCCGGGCTCACCGGGGCCGACGACCCCGTCCTCGGCCTCGTCGAGGGACTCGTCGGCGTCCAGAGCGACAGCGGCGTGCAGGCGCTGCGCGCGGTGCTCGACGGCGAACTCGCCCGCGCCGTCGCGGCGGGCGGCGGAGCCGGCGAACCGGCGGGACACGCCCAGGACCCCACGGTCTCCGTCCCCGCCCTCGTCACCGAGGTCGCCGGCGCCCACGGACTGGGCGAGGACGCCGCGGCGCTCTACCTCCAGCTGCTCGCCCTGCCCGACCCCACGGACCGCAACTGCGCCCGCTGGACGGGCTGGAAGCCCACCCGCATGAAGAAGGCCCGCGCCGAACTGGCCGCGACCGGCCTCGTCGTCGAGGCCAAGCGCCCCCGCGCCGGCCGCACCCTCTTCCTGCCCTGCGGCTGGCGCGACCTCAAGGCCCCCGCCGTCCCCGTGGAGACGTGGAAGGAAGGCCTGTACCCCGTCCGCGACCACACCCGCGTCGTGCCCCTGCTGCCCGTGCCCGAGCTGTTCGCCCGCGCATGGGAACGCGTCCGCTCCGGCGACGCCCCCGGCTTCGAAGAACTCACCACCCGTGCCACCCGGAAGGGCCGCCGCCGATGACCACCACCGCCTCCGCACCCGCCGCGCGGCAGATCACCCCGCCCGAGGACCGGTTCGCCACCGAACTCGCCTTCCTCGCCGCCCACGACGGCGGACCCCGCCCGCCCGCCTGGCGGCTCACCCCGCGCGCCGTCGTCACCTTCGTGATGGGCAGCGGCGGGCAGGCCCTGCGCCTGCCCGACGACGCCGAGGTCCCCGAGGGCGTGCCGCGGCGCCTCGTCGTCGAGGCCAAGTTCGTCGGCGACCGCGCCCTGGTGGAGCGGTGCGTCGTCACCCTCGCCGGGGAACGCGGCCTGCTCCTCGTCGGCGAGCCCGGCACCGCCAAGTCGATGCTCTCCGAACTGCTGTCGGCCGCGGTCTGCGGCACCAGCGGGCTCGTCGTCCAGGGCACCGCGGGCACCACCGAGGACCAGCTCAAGTACGGCTGGAACTACGCCCTGCTGCTCGCCCAGGGCCCCAGCCGGCAGGCGCTCGTCCCCTCACCCGTGCTGACCGCGATGACCCGCGGCGCCGTCGCCCGCGTCGAGGAGGTGACCCGCTGCCTGCCCGAGGTGCAGGACTCCCTGGTCTCCCTGCTCTCCGAACGGCGCATCGCCGTCCCCGAACTCGCCGGCGGCGACGACGCCCTGGCGCACGCGGCGCCCGGCTTCAACCTGATCGCCACCGCCAACCTCCGCGACAAGGGCGTCTCCGAGATGTCCGCCGCCCTCAAGCGGCGCTTCAACTTCGAGACCGTCGGCCCCATCGGCGACCTCGACGCCGAGACGGCACTCGTGCGCAGCCAGTCCCGCGCCGCCGTCGAACGGGCCGGCGCCCCCTACCAGGTCGACGACGCCGTCCTGGAGGCCCTCGTCACCGCCTTCCGCGACCTGCGCGAGGGCCGCTCCGCCGAGGGCTGGGAGGTCGAGCGGCCCTCCACGGTGATGAGCACCGCGGAGGCCGTCGCGGTCGCCGGCGCGCTCGCCCTGGCCGCCGCCTACTTCCCCGGCGACCGGGACGTGCTGGGGCTGCTGCCCGGCCACCTCCTCGGCGTCGTGCGCAAGGACGACCCGGCCGACGCCGCCCGCCTCCTCGGCTACTGGGACGGCCCCGTACGGCGCCGCGCCGAGCAGGGCTCACCGACCTGGCGCACCCTGTGGGAGCTGCGCGCCGTCCTGGAGGGCTGAGCCCGTGTCCCTCACCCCGGACGAGGCCGCCGCCGTCCTCACCGACCCGGCGGCGCCCTACCTCGTCGGCGTACGGCACCACGCCCCGTCGCTGGCGGCCGCGCTGCCCGCCCTGCTCGACGCGGCGAAGCCCGACGTGCTGCTGGTCGAACTCCCCGCCGAGATGCAGCAGTGGCTGCCCTGGCTCGCCCACGAGGACACCCGGGCCCCCGTCGCCCTCGCCGCCGCCCCCGGCGACGGGGGCGGCGGCCCCGCCTTCTACCCCTTCGCCGACTTCTCGCCCGAACTCGCCGCCGTTCGCTGGGCCGCACGCACCGGCGTCCCCGTCGTCGCCTGCGACCTGCCGCTCGCCGACCGCGCCTGGCAGGCCGGCCGCACCACGGCCGCGCCGGGCGACCCCGGCCCGGGGCTGCACGCCGCCCTGCGCGCCCGGCTCAGCGGCCGCCCCGGCGACGACCTCTGGGACCGCCTCGTCGAGGCCACCGCCCCCGGTTCACCGCCCGAAGCCCTGCGCCGCGCCGCCCTCCTGACGGGCTGGGCGCTGCGCAGGGACGCCGCCGAGGGCGCCGGGGTCCCCGCTCTCGACCTGCGCCGCGAGCAGTGGATGCGGGCCCGGATCGCCGAGGCCGCCGCGGACGGCCGCCGCACCGCCGTCGTCGTCGGCGCCTTCCACGCGCCCGCCCTGGTCCCCGCTGCCCTGTGGCCACGGGGCACCGCCCCCGCGGAAGGCCCGGACGCGGCGGCCGCACCCGAGGACGGCGCGGCCTGGACGACCTCCCTGATCCCCTACGCGTACCCGCTGCTGGACGAACGCTCCGGCTATCCGGCGGGCATCCGCGACCCCGAATGGCAGCACATGGTGCTGGAGGCGGCCGGCGACCCCGCCGCCCTCGACGAGGCGCTCACCCGGGCCGCCGTCCGCGTCTGCGCCGAACTGCGCGCCCAGGGCCACCCGTCGGGCCCCGCCGACGCCCGCGAGATCAGCCGGCTCGCCGGCGACCTCGCCCGGCTCCGCGGCCTGCCCGCGGCCGGCCGCGGCGAACTGGTCGAGGCGGTGCAGACCGTGCTGGCCCAGGGGGAGCCGTACGGACGGGGACGGGCCGTGGCGCGCGCCATGGAACGCGTGCTGGTCGGCACCCGCGGCGGCCGCCCCGCGCCCGGCGCGCCGCGCAGCGGCCTCGCCCCCGCCGTCGAGCGGGAACTGACCGCACTGGGCCTGCCCGGCCCCGGCCCGGACGGCGCCGCCCCGGCAGACGTCCGGGACCTGCGCCTGGATCCGCTCCGCTCCGACCTCGACCGCCGCCGCGAACTCCTGCTGCGCAGACTGACCGTGTGCGGCGTGCCCTACGCCGAGCCGAAGGACGTCACGGGGGCGGCCGGCACCGAGGGCCTCACCACCCGCTGGGAGGTCCGCTGGACACCCGCCACCGCGGCCATGCTCACCGCCGCCGGCATCCGCGGTGTCACCGCCGCCCAGGCCGCCGAGGGCGTGCTGCGCGAACACCGCCGCCAGGAGACGGACGAGGGCGGCCCGACGGCCGCGCAGACGCTCGCCGGACTGGTCCGGGCCGCGGAGTGCGGGCTGCCCGCGCTCGCCGCGGAACGCCTCGACGAAACCGCCGGCGTGCTCCCCGCGTCCGGCACCCTCCCCGAACTCCTCGCGGGACTCGCCCTGCTGGACCGCGTACGGGCCGGGCACATCGCCGGGCTGGACGCCGACGAACCCCGCACCGCCCGCGCCGCCGCCGTCGCCGAGCTGCTGACCGCGGCCGCGGTCCGCCAGGTCGACGGCCTCACGGGCTCCGAGGACCCCGCCGACGCGCACGCGCTGCTCGAACTCGCCCACCGCGCCGACCTCCTGGGCGGCGTCCGGCTCACCGACGCCCTCGCGCGACTCGCCGCGGACGGCTCCCCGCTGATGCGCGGCGCGGCGGGCGCCGTCCGGGTCCTCCTCGGCCACGAGGCGCCCCAGACCCTCGGCGCCCGGGTCGCCTCCTGGGTCGACGCGGCCGGCGACCCCGACTCCCGCGCCGCCCTCACCGCGCGGCTGACCGGGCTGCTGACCGCGGCCGGCCCGCTGCTGGAGACGGCCGCCCCCGCGCTGGAACCCCTGCTCGACCGCGTCCGCGACCTGCCCGACCAGGCCTTCCTGTCGCGACTCCCGGCCCTGCGCGGCGGCTTCGACACCCTCAGCCCGGCCGGCCGGGACCGGCTCCTGGCCGCCGTCGAGGAACGCCTGGACACCGAAGGCCTCGCCGACACCGCGGGCGTCGACCCCGTCGCGCTCGCCACCTGGACCCGCGCCGACCTCGCCGCCCGCGCGGCGCTGACCCGCTGGGGCCTGCTCTCCCCGGGCTCGGCCACGGCACCGGAGGCCCGCACCGAACCGGGGACCCCGCAGGCGCCGGCCGCCGAGGCGGCGGCCGACGACGCGGGCCCCGCCCACGCCGCGGAACCCCGCACCCTCGCGCCCGCCGACCGGTGGCGCCTCGTGCTGGGCCGTCGCGGCGACCGGCTGCCGCCCTCCGCCGCCGCTCTGGCCACCGCCCTTGACGAGCTGTACGGCAACGGCCGCGGCGAGGGCAGCCGCGGCGACCTCGGCGGCCGCGGCACGGCCGGCGGGGGCCGCCAGGCGCCCTACCCCGGCGTACGGGAGTGGTCCGAGGAACTGGCGGCGCTGTTCGGGCCCGGCGTCCGCGAGGAGGTGCTGGCGGCGGCCGCCGCGTCCGGCCGCAAGGACGTGATCGCCGAACTCGACCCCGACAGCGTGCGCCCCTCCGTCGACCTGCTGCGCACCGTGCTGCGGCACGCGGGCGGGCTGCCGGAGGCCCGGCTGGCCGCGCTCCGCCCGCTCGTACGGCGCCTGGTCGAGGAACTCACCCGCCGACTCGCCACACGACTGCGCCCCGCACTGCACGGCACCGCCCTGCCGCGGCCCAGCCGGCGCCCCGGGGGCGGCCTCGACCTGGCGCGTACGCTGCGCGCCAACCTGGCCACCGCCCGCCGCGGTCCCGACGGCACCGTCCGGGTGATCCCGGAGCGGCCGGTGTTCCGCGCCCGGGCCCAGCGGGCCGCCGACTGGCGGCTGATCCTGGTCACCGACGTGTCGGGATCCATGGAGGCCTCCACGATCTGGGCCGCGCTCACCGCCTCCGTCCTGGCCGGGGTGCCCACCCTGTCCACGCACTTCCTGGCGTTCTCCACCGAGGTCATCGACCTCACCGACCACGTGGGGGACCCGCTCTCGCTGCTCCTGGAGGTGAGCGTCGGCGGCGGCACCCACATCGCCGCCGGGCTGCGGCACGCCCGCGAACTGGTGACGGTGCCCTCGCGCACCCTCGTGGTGGTCGTCAGCGACTTCGAGGAGGGATACCCGCTGGGCGGCCTCCTGGCCGAGGTCCGCGCCCTGGTCGGGTCCGGCTGCCATGTCCTGGGCTGCGCCAGCCTCGACGACGCGGGCCGCCCCCGCTACTCCACCGGAGTCGCCGGGCAGCTCGTCGCCGCGGGCATGCCCGTCGCCGCCCTCAGCCCCCTGGAACTCGCCCGCTGGGTGGGGGAGAAGATCGCATGAGCCACCAACCTCTGGCGGTGGCCCCGGCCGTCGTGGGCGACGCTGCCGAAGACGTCCGCTGTGGCCGTCGCGTCCCGGCCGGTCGGATCCGCCCATTGGGCAGGGGAGGCGGTCGCGTGAGCAGGCACCTTCCCCCGGTGGCCCCGGTCGCGTCTCCGGCCGTCGTGGACGACGCCGAGGATCTCCCCGCCGCAGGCGTCATCGCGGCCGGCACTTTCCGCCCTCTCGAACTCGCCCGCCGGACAGGGGAGAAGACCACATGAACCAGCAACTTCCCCCGGTCGTCCCGGCTGTGACCGCGGAACTGGTCGGGGCCCTTTCGCCGCGGCTGCGCAAGCGCCTGGACGCGGGGGTGGCCAAGCTCACCGCCCGCCCGGTCGTCGTGGACGGAGACACCGTGCGGATCGCCGTCGACGACGACACCGACCTCGAACTGCTCGCCCCCGGCGGCACGGTGACCCGGGCCGAGGACGTCCGCTGCGGCTGCCTGCTCGCCCCGGACTGCCTGCACCGCGCCGCCGCCGCGTCGGCCGCGCCCGTCGCCGAAGCCGAAGCGCCGGCCGCCGACGAAGGCCGACCGGGGCCCGCGGGAGATGCCGCCACCGCGGCCGGGCCCGAGACCGCCACCCCCCAGCAGCGCGCCGCCGCCGAGGCCCTGCGCTCCGCGGGGGCCGCCGCCCTCGACGCGGGCATCGACGGCTCCGGCGCCGTCGTCCAGGCCGAACTGCTCAGGGCCGCGCACTCCGCCCGGCTCGCCGGACTGCCCCGGGCCGCCGCCGCGGCGGTCTCCGTCGTCACCCGGCTGCGCGCCGCCCGCGCCGCCGACCCCGGGCACCGTCTCGCCGACCTGGTCGCCGCGCTCCGCGAACTCCTCGGCACCGCGCACCGCGTCCCGTACGCGACCGGCCCCGAACTCGCCGCCGTCCGCGGCACCGCCCGTCAGCCCTACACCCCGGACGGCTCGCTGCGGCTGTACGGGCTGTTCTCCGAGCCCGTCCTCACCGCGAGCGGCTACGCGGGCGCCGTCACCTGGACCGCTGACGCCGATGGCCGTCTCTACACCGTCTCCGACGTCGCCCCCGGCGGCCCCGGCCGCGCGACGGGCGCCGCCGACCGGGCGGTGCGCATCGGCGACACCGCCCTCACCCACCGCGAACTCTCCCGCGCGGGCCTGGCCGTGTCCGGCGCGACGGTCTCGCCCACCGGGCGGCTCGGCGCGGGCGCCGCCGTCCGCGCCGTACGGGCCACCGGCGCCGACTGGACGGCCGAACCCCTGGACCGCCTCTGGCGGGTGCCCGTCGCCGAACAGGCCGTACGCGCCCTCGGCACCGGCGACGGCCTGCTCTTCCTCGACGTCACCCTCATCGGCACCGTCCGTGAGGCCGGCGGCGACTGCCTGCTCGCCCAGTGCGACGACCTGACGCTGCGGCTCACCGCCGCGCACGACCACCCCGCGCTTCCCGACCGCGACAACCTGCGGTTGCTCGCCGAGGCGCCGGGCGCCCGGTTGCGCGTGGTCGCCCGGCTCGATCCGGCGCCGCACCCCCGCGCACTGCTGCTGGCCAGCAGTCATCCGGCCGACCCCGGGGCCCGGGTCGACACCGGCCTCGACCGCCTCCAGCGCGCCGACCTCCCCGTCGCCGCGCCCGCGGCCTCCCTGCCGCCGCTTCCCGCGCCCGACGAGGCCCCGGTCCACCTGCTGCTCCGGCGCGTGCACCAGGCCGCCTCCGGCGGCCGCCCGGTCCTCGCCCTCCCCGCGAACTCCGCCCCCGACACCCGGCGTCTGCGCCGTGCCGCCCTCCCGACCGCCGCGGACCTGGTCGACGACCTCCACCGCACCGCGGCCGACCGTGGCCGCGACCCCTTCGGCCGCCTCCTGCCCGCCGACACCGAACGCTTCGCCCTGGCCTGGCTCGCGGCCGCCGTCTACTCCGACGCGCTCTCCCGCGCCCTGTGCGCGGCGGCGTGGGGCGCCGACCCGTCCGCCGACGACCCTTCCTCCCACGCGCCGGCCTCGCCCGTCGGGGCGTCGGGCGGTCAGCCGTAGGGGTCCGACCACCGGTCGGCGCGGCGTACCGGAGGGCAGCCCCCCGCCGACCAGGCGGGGGGCGTACACGGCTGCCCGTCGCCCGGACCGGATCCCGGGGCGAAGACGCACCCGCTCCATGTGCAGCGCACCCGGGCCACGGCACCGGCCGCCTCGAGCCGCCGCGCGGCGTCCTCGGCGGCCTCCAGCGAGGTGCCCTCCACGACCACGAGCGGCACGGCGTCGAGCAGTTGCCTGCTCCGCCACGCGCTCAGGCCCGTCACGGACCGCAGCGCCCCCACGACCTCCAGCTTCCGGTCCGCGTCCCCGGCCCCCGTCAGCAGCACGCCGTACGCCGGCTCCTCCACCCGCGACCTCCCCTCAGGAGCCCCTCAGGAGACGATGTCCTTCCCCCGGAAGCCGCGGAAGGCCAGCGCGAAGAACACCACCGCGAAGGAGAGCGACACCGAGGTGCCCTTGAGCATGCCCGTCCATTCCAGGCGAGGCTGGAGCGCGTCGATCCAGGCGTACTGCCAGTGCGTCGGCAGGACGTCCCGCAGCGAGCCCAGCGCCGTGATCGCGTCCAGGATGTTGGAGAGGATCGCGACGCCCACGGCCCCGCCGACCGCGCCCAGCGGCGCGTCGGTGAGCGTGGAGAGCCAGAAGGCGAAGCCCGCGACGGCCAACTGGCCCACGAAGACGTAGAGCGCGGCGATCGCGAGCCGTCCCGTCGCGGTGCCCGGGGGCAGCGAGCCGGCCGTGGTGAGCTCCAGGTCGCCCCAGCCGTAGGCGAGCGCGCCGACGCCGAGCGCCACCGCGGGCAGCGCCAGCACGGCGGCGGCGCTGAAGACCAGCGACACCAGGGCCTTGGACGCCAGCAGCCGGGCCCGGGGCACCGGGGCGGCCAGCAGGTAGCGCAGGGAGGACCAGTTGGCCTCCGAGGCGATCGTGTCGCCGAAGAAGAGGGCGACCGGGATCGTCAGCAGGAAGCCGGAGGAGACGAAGAGCACCGCCAGCGAGAAGTTGACGCCGGAGGCGGTGGCCACGTCCATCATCGTCGGGCCGGAGTTCCGGCCCCGCGGGGTGCCGCCGATGGCGAAGGCCGCCCACACGATCACCGGCAGGCCGAGCACGACGCCGAACGCGACGAGCGTACGGCGCCGCAGCAACTGCCGTACCGCCTCGACCCGCAGCGGGAGGGTGCGGCCCGGACGGTACCCCTCGGCCAGTTCCAGGGTCTCGGTCACGCGGGAGCTCCGATCAGGGTCAGGAACGCGTCCTCCAGGCGGCGGTGCGGGCCGACGCGCTCCACCGGCACGTCGAGCCGCAGCAGTTCGGACAGCAGCTCCGGCACGGCCATCGTGCCCGGCCGGACGAGCAGCCCGCCGTCCGCGGACTCCGCCGCTTCGACGCCGGGCAGCGCCGACAGCTTCGCCGCGACCGCCTCCCGCGCCTCGTCCGCCATGCCCGGCGCGCCGACGAAGAGCGTCTGCCCGCTCCCGGCGATGTCGCCGACCGGACCGGCGGCGATGAGCCGCCCCTTGTCCATGACGACCAGGTGCGTGCAGCTCTGCTCGACCTCCGACAGCAGGTGGCTGGAGACGAGGACGGTACGGCCGGCGGCCGCATAGCGGCGCACCACGTCGCGCATCTCGCGGATCTGCGGCGGGTCGAGCCCGTTGGTCGGCTCGTCGAGGATGAGCAGGTCGGGCAGGCCCAGCATGGCCTGCGCGATGGCGAGCCGCTGCCGCATGCCCTGCGAGTACGTGCGCACCGCGCGCTCCAGCGCCTCGCCCAGGCCCGCGATCTCCAGGGCCTCCTCGACGTGGGCGTCGGCCGCCGGCCGGCCCGTGGCCCGCCAGTACAGCTCCAGGTTGGCCCGCCCCGTCAGGTGCGGCAGGAAGCCCGCGCCCTCCACGAAGGCCCCCACCCGGGACAGCACGGGCGCCCCGGGCCGGATCGCGTGCCCGAACACCCTGATGGTGCCCGCGTCGGGGCGGATGAGGCCCATCATCATGCGCATCGTCGTCGTCTTGCCGGCGCCGTTGGGGCCGAGCAGCCCCAGCACCTGGCCACGCTCCACCCGGAACGACACCTCCCGCACCGCGTAACGGTCCGCGGCCCCGCGGTAGCGCTTGGACAGCCCGGAGATCTCCAGCGGGACGTCCGCCAGGTCCGGGTCGGGTGCCTGCCGTACGGCGCCCGCCCGGCGGCGGCCGGTCAGCAGCAGCGCCGCGGCCAGCGCGAGCGCGGCGACCGGCAGCAGCCACACCCACGCGGGCAGCGCGCCCTGGGCGGTGGTCAGTTCCGGGTCCGTCGGCAGGGTCAGCGCGGCGCCCTCGGGCAGCGACACCCGGTAGGTGGCGGCCGCGAGGGGGGAGGAGTAGCCGAGGTCGGTGGTGGACAGCACCAGCCGCAGCCGGTGGCCGGCGGCGAACTCGTGGTCCACGGCGGGCAGCCGCACCCCCACCGTGCCGTCGCCCGCCACCCGCAGCGGTGCGACCAGTTGGTGCGGCAGCGTCTCGTTGCCGCCCGGGGCCACGTCGTACAGCTTCGCGAAGAGCACCGCGCCGGCGGGTGCGTCCGTGTCGACGGTGACCCGTGTGGTCGCCGCGCCCGTCAGACGCAGCGCGGAGGTCAGCGGCGCGGAGTCGAAGGCGGCGCGCTGACCGGGGAAGTCCAGGGACAGCGAGAGTCCCTGGCCGAGGTCGGAGAGCTGGGAGAGCGCGCCCACCCCCGGCACCGCCGAGATCGCCGGCGGGCTGCCGCCCGCGGGGTTGGCCACCGTCCGGGTACGTCCCTCGAGCGGGACCGTACGGGTCCGCGTGCCCTCGAGCCCCGGGTACGCGTCGGCGTCCGCGCCGCGCCGTACCGCCCTGCCGTCGGTGGTGTCGACGCCTCCGGTGCGGGTGACGCGGAACGCGGGCCCGGTGTCGGCGCCCTCGTCCTTCTTCAGCCAGCGGTCGAACCAGGCGGTGGTGCGCGCCTCGATCCGGGCGGTCTCCTGGTCGCCGCCGTCGTGCCCGCCGGAGAACCAGTCGACGGCCACGGGGGCGCCGTTGGCGGCGACGGCACGCGCGATGGCGTCGCCCTGGTCGAGCGGGAAGAGCGAGTCGTTCTGGCCCTGCACCACCAGGGTCGGCACCTTGATGCGTCCGGCCACCGAGGAGGGGCTGGAGCGCGTCAGCAGCCGCAGCGTCGCGGCGTCCGGACGGCCCGCGACCGCCGAACGGTCGTACATCGCGCACAGTTCGGCGGTGAAGCCGCACGCGGCGCCGCGCGAGCCGGTGGAGAAGAAGACCCCCGCCCACAGCTTCTTGAACACGCCCTGCGGGAAGAGCGCCTCACCGAGGTCCCACCAGGTGATCACGGGCACGATGGCGTCCACCCGCCGGTCGTACCCGGCGGCCAGCAGCGAGATGGCCCCGCCGTACGAGGCCCCCGCGACACCGACCCGCGGGTCGTCCCGGCCGTCGCGCAGCACCTCGGGCCGCCGGCCCAGCCAGTCGACGAGCCGTGAGACGTCGGCGACCTCGGCGTCCGGGGAGTTGAGCCCGATCCGCCCGCCGGAGGTGCCGAAGCCGCGCGCGGACCAGGTCAGCACCGCGTAGCCGCTGCGGGCGAGGGACTCGGCCTGGGCCCGCATGTCGTCCTTGCTGCCGCCGAACCCGTGCGCGAGCAGCACCGCCGGGCGCGGCGCCGACCCGCCGGAGGTGAAGTAGGAGGTGTCGATCCGCACCTTCGCGGAGCCGCCCGGGGCCTCGGGCATCGAGAAGACCCGGTCCTGGCGGCGCACGGGTGCGGGGGAGTCGGCCGTCGCAAGGGTGACGACGCCGCCTCCGGCGAGCAGGGCGAGGGTGGCGGCACCGGCCGCCAGCCGCCGCCGCGTGCGCCAGGTCCTGGGCAGGGCGAATCGCATGCGTGATCCTCGGACGGGGACGACGAGTGTGACGTTCCCACTATGCATTCCGGTGATCACCCGCGACGTCCGCCTCAGGCACCGGATCGGCGTACTCCACCGGGAGTACGGTGGCGGACGTGCCCTTCGAACGACTCGTCACCGCCCCCCTGCCGCGGCTGGGTCTCGGCCTCGCCGCCGTCGGCCGTCCGGCGTACATCGACCTCGGCCGCGCCGCCGACCTGCCCGCCGACCGCACCGTCGAGGCGATGCGGCACCGTGCCCACGCGGTCCTCGACGCCGCGTACGCGACCGGCATCCGGTACTTCGACGCGGCCCGCTCCTACGGCCGCGCCGAGGAGTTCCTCGCGGGCTGGCTGGACGCCCACCCCGAGGCCACCGACGTGGTGGTCGGCAGCAAGTGGGGCTACACCTACACGGCCGACTGGCGGGTCGACGCCGAGGTGCACGAGGTCAAGGACCACGGCACCGCCACGTACGACCGGCAGATCGCCGAGACCCGCGCGCTGCTCGGCGACCGCCTGGACCTCTACCAGATCCACTCCGTCACCCCGGACAGCCCCGCCCTCGCCGACCGTGAACTCCACGCGCGCCTCGCCCGGCTGGCGGCCGAAGGGGTGGCCGTGGGCCTGTCCACCAGCGGTCCGCTGCAGGCCGAGGCGATCCGCGCGGCGCTGAAGGTGACGGTGGACGGGCAGCACCTGTTCACCTTCGTGCAGGCCACCTACAACCTGCTGGAGCCGTCCGCGGGGCCCGCCCTGGCCGAGGCGCACGACGCGGGAGTGACCGTGATCGTCAAGGAGGCCATGGCCAACGGCCGCCTGGCGACGGCCGATCCGGACTCACCCCTCGCCGAGGTGGCCGGCCTGACCGGCGCCACGCCCGACGCGGTGGCCCTCGCCGCGGTCCTGCGCCGCCCCTGGGCCGGCATCGTGCTCTCCGGCGCCGCGACGCCCGGTCAGGTCGCCGCCAACGCCCGGGCCGCCACCGTCGGACTGGACGCGGGACAGCTGGCCCGGCTCACGGCCCTGGCCGAACCGGCCCCCGCGTACTGGCGGCACCGCTCGGAGCTCCCCTGGAGCTAGCGCGCCTCCGGCGCGGGGGAGGGCGCCGGACCACTGAGGCGGTGCGGGACCGCCACCGCCCCGAGCCGCGCCGCGCCCCGGCCCTCCGCCCGTCGGCCGCCGCGCGCGACAGCCGGGCCGTCCGTGCCGGCGCCCCCCGCCCGGCGGGCGCCCGCCGCTAACGGGCGCCCGACCCCACCGGGCGCCGTGAGAGCGCCAGGAAGCCCCCGATCCGCGCGCGCAGCCCGGTGGCGTCCAGGCCGTGTGCCGCCACGTGCTCCTGCCAGGTGCCGTAGCGGCGCAGTTCCTCGCGGGCGGTGCCCAGTGCGAGGACGCGGTGCGGCAGGTCGAGCAGTGCCTCGGCGGCGTGCGGCGCCGACGTGCCCGCCAGGTACGGCTCGACCAGCACCACGTCCGCCGCGTCCGTGCCCGCCACGGCCGCCCGCAGCCCGGCGGCGTCGAAGGGGCGCACCGTGGCGGCGTACAGCACCGTGACGTCCAGGTCCGCGACCGCCGCCAGCGCCGCGTCCAGGAGGGGGCCGACGGCGACGACCACGCCTGCCCGGCCCTCGCGCAGCACCCGGAACCGGCCCGGCTCGACCGGCCGCGCGGTGCGGTTGGACTGCTCGCTGAGCCGTACGTAGACCCGGTTGTCGCCGTCGGCCGCCGCGTGCCGGACCAGGGCCTCGGCCTCGTCCGGGTGGCCGGGCACGTGCACGGTCCAGCCGTCGAGGGTGTCCAGCAGGGCGACGTCACCGGGGGCCTGGTGGGTGCGGCCGCCCGAGGCGATGTCGTAGGAGGCGCCCCAGCTGACCAGCACCGCGCCGGCGTCCTGGTGCCCCAGGTCCAGCTTGACCTGCTCGAAGGGGCGTTCCACGAGGAAGCTGCCGAAGCTGTGGACGATCGGCCGCAGCCCGGTCAGCGCCAGCCCCCCGGCGACACTGACCAGCAGCTGCTCGCGGATGCCGACGTCGATGACCCGGTCGGGGTGGTCGCGGGCGGCGTCCGTGAAGCGCTCCCCGGAGATGACCGCCAGCACGACGGCCAGCCGGGGGTCCTCGTCCAGCAGGCGGGTGGCGACGGCGCCGAAGCGGTCACGCATGGTGTCCATGGGAAGGTCTCCTCGGTTCGGGGCGGTGGTCACGGCTTGGGTTCGACACGGGCGACGACGGCGTGCGGCCGTCCGGGGTGCGGTGCGGTGAACGCCTCGTAGAGCGCTTCGTGGTCGCGGCCGTCGGCCTCGGTGACGGACCAGCCCTCGCCCGCGAAGAGCGAGGCGGGGCCTCCGGGGCGCCGGTAGGTCGCGGAGGTGTTGTCGACGGCGACGACGTGCAGACCCTCCAGACCGACGGCGCCGGCGTAGGCCACGGCCTCGTGGTTGCTCCCCTCGTCCAGTTCGGCGTCGCCGACGAGCACCCACACCATGGCGTCGGTCAGGCCCTGCGCCCGCAGCCCCAGGGCGCTGCCCACCGCGATCGGCAGCCCGTGGCCGAGCGAGCCGGAGCCGATCTCGGCGCCCGGCACGAGCACACGGTCCGGGTGGTGGCCGAGCGGCGAGCCGAAGGAGCCGAAGTCCGGCAGCCACTCGACCGGGAGGAAGCCCTTGGCGGCCAGCACCGCGTAGTACGCCATCGGCCCGTGGCCCTTGGAGAGCAGGAAGCGGTCCCGGCCGGCGTCCTCCGCCGTCCCGGGGGTCACCCGCAGCACCCGGTCGTAGAGCACCCACAGCACGTCGAGGGTGGAGGTGGCGGCGGGTCCGTGCTTCTCGTCGCCGGTCATGAGCGACATCAGCCGCCGGAGGTCGTCGTAGTCGTACGCGGTGTCCGCACTGGTCGGAGTCATGAGTCGAGGGTGCAACTTCAAGTCGGCTTGAGGTCAAGCGGTACCCTCGGCCGCATGAGCGACCCCGCACCCCGCCGCGACCGCCTGGCCATCGGCGAGCTCGCCGCCCGCAGCGGCCTGGCCACCTCGGCCCTGCGCTACTACGAGGACCTGGGCCTGATCCGCTCCGAGCGCACCGCCGGCGGGCAGCGGCGCTACGCGCGCACCACGCTGCGCCGCGTCGCCTTCATCCGGGCCGCCCAGCGCGTCGGCCTGTCGCTGGAGGAGGCAGGCGCGGCCCTGGCCCGGCTCCCCGAGGACCGCGCCCCCAGCGCCGCCGAGTGGAACGCCGTGGCCCGTACCTGGACCCGCCGGATCGACGAGCAGATCGCGGAGCTGCACCGGCTCAAGGACAACCTCACCGGCTGCATCGGCTGCGGCTGCCTCTCCCTGCGCAAGTGCACGCTGTACAACCCGGACGACACCGCGGCCGCCAAGGGCCCCGGCGCGCGCTACCTGCTGGGCGACGCGCCGGCTACACCCCGTCGACCTTGAACGGGTCGTGCTCGGACAGCAGCTTGTCCAGCCGGGCCTGGTCCACCCGGCTCGTCACCTGGCCGGCCTCCTGCCGGTCGCGCACGACCTTGGCGAGCGTGAACGCCGAGGTCACCACGTAGAGCAGGCCCACCGCCAGGAAGGCCCGCACCCACGGGCCGACCGGCAGGTAGGCGATGCCCACGACCATCGCCCCGAGGGCGACGGCGAACGAGATCGCGGCTTGGGCCGAGTAGGCCGCCGTGTTCTGCTGCTGGATCGGATTGGCCATACCCGAAGCATCGGCCGTCGTGGCCCGCGCCACATGAGTACGGCTACTCATCCCGGGCCGGGTACGCCGCCACGGCGGGACCGCGCGGGGGCGGGAATGGTGCGAGCGAGCACCCGACGACGTGCGGTATTGTTCTCGTGCGCGGTCGGCCGGGTGGAAGCCCGGCGCGATCCGGCACCGGGACGTGGCGCAGCTTGGTAGCGCACTTGACTGGGGGTCAAGGGGTCGCAGGTTCAAATCCTGTCGTCCCGACGGTGCTGACCAGCGGGTTTGTCATTCGTGACAAACCCGCTGGTTGCGTTTGCGGCACAGCAGGCGCGGAAGGGGCGAGGGCACGCCGCCCGGCCGCCCCCCGTCGGGGCCGCGCCGCCCGGGGCCCCGCCCGTGCGCCGGGAAGCCTCAGTGCGCCGTGCCGAGGGGCCGGAAAACGCTTGGACTCCGCCCCGGCCGTCGCGGGACACTGCCACGTCCGGACCGCCCACCGATCGCACGCCGGCCTCGTCGCGAGCCGCGCGGACCGCCGGCCCCGGTCGAGCGCCGCGCCGCGACGGTGGCAGCGGCACCTCCCGGACAAGGACGCGGCAGCGCGCCGCACGACACCGCAGGGTGGAGATGGGAACGCCTGAATCGCACAGGTTCCGGAAGTCCAGGGGCCCGGTGCTCCTGGCACTTCGTCACTACGGAAGGGAACTGGCCCGGCTACGGCGGCTGACGTTGCCGGCGATGCTGTCGCCGGCCCTCGGCAACATCGGCATCAACTACGTCGCGCCGCTGGTCGTCGCGAAGCTCGTCGGCGGGTTCGTCGACGGCACCGCCCCCGGCCTCGGCAGCACCCTGCCCTACGTCCTGGTCTTCGCCGGCGTGCTGCTGCTCGCGGAGACGCTCTGGCGGATCGGCCTGCACTGCCTCAACCGCCTCGACGCCCTCGGCATCGAGCACCTGTACGTGGTGGGCATGGACGAGCTGTTCGCCAAGGACGCGTCGTTCTTCCACGACAACTTCGCCGGGTCCCTCACCAAGCGGGTGCTGAGCTTCGCCTCGCGCTTCGAGGAGTTCGTCGACACGCTGACCTTCAACGTCCTCGGCAGCTTCGTACCGCTGCTGTTCGGCTCGGTGGTGCTCTGGGCCTACGAACCGCTGCTGGTGGTGGGCCTGTTGGTGATGATCGCGGTGACCGGGCTGTGCGTGGCGCCCCTCATCCGGCGGCGCCAGGCGCTGGTCCGCCGGCGCGAGGAGGCCATCGCCCGGGTGTCCGGGCACGTCGCCGACAGCCTCATGAACATGGACACCGTCCGGGCGTTCGCCGCCGAGGAACGCGAGGCCGCCGAGCACCGCTCCCGCGTCGCCGAGTCGCGCAGGCTCACGCTCAAGTCGTGGGACTACGGCAACCTGCGCATCGACACCCTGGTCGCACCGCTGTCCGTGCTGACCAACGCGCTCGGCCTGCTGCTCGCGGTCACGCTCGGCGCGGGCACGCACGGCGTGGAGGCGGTGGTCGTGGCCTTCACCTACTACTCCAACGCGACGCGGATCATGTTCGAGTTCAACCAGATCTACCGCCGCCTGGAGAGCTCGATGACGGAGGCCGCGCAGTTCACCGAGCTGCTGCTGGAGCCGCCCACCGTGCTGGACCCGCCCGCGCCGGAGCCGCTGCGGTCCCGGGGCGCCGGCGTCAGCTTCGAGCGCGTGACGTTCGCCCACGGGGGCGGTAAGCCGCTCTTCGACGGGCTCGACCTGGCCGTGCCCAGCGGTGCCCGGGTCGGGCTGGTCGGCCGGTCCGGCGGCGGCAAGACCACGCTCACCCGGCTGCTGCTGCGGATGAACGACATCGACGGCGGCCGGATCCTCGTCGGCGGGCAGGACATCAGCCGGCTGCGCCAGGCCGACCTGCGCAGCCTGATCTCCTACGTGCCGCAGGACCCCGCGATGTTCCACCGCTCGCTGCGGGACAACATCGCCTTCGCCCGGCCGGACGCCACCGAGGGCGAGATCCGCCGGGCGGCCCGGGCGGCCCACGTCACGGAGTTCGCCGACGCGCTGCCCGGCGGCTTCGACACCATGGTCGGCGAGCGCGGGATCAAGCTCTCCGGCGGACAGCGGCAGCGGGTCGCCCTCGCCCGGGCGATCCTGCGGGACGCGCCGATCCTGCTGCTCGACGAGGCGACCAGCGCCCTGGACTCGGAGAGCGAGGTCCTCGTCCAGGAGGCGCTGTGGCAGCTCATGGAGGGGCGGACGGCGCTCGTGGTGGCGCACCGGCTGAGCACGGTCGCCGGCATGGACCGGCTGGTCGTCCTGGACCGCGGGCGCATCGTCGAGCAGGGCACCCACCAGGAGCTGCTCGCGGAGGACGGGGCCTACGCCAAGCTGTGGCAGCACCAGTCGGGCGGCTTCCTCGACGACACCGCTGCCGCCGAAGCGGCGGCCGACCTGCGCTGAGGCGGGCCGTACGACCGGGCGGGCGCCCGTCGCCCGCCGGTCAGGCCGCCCCGGAGGACTGCATCACCGCGATGGAGACGTCGGCGCCCGGCACCTCGCGACCGTCGTCGGTGAGGAAGCCGACGTGCACGGCCTGGCCGGTCGAGTGGGTACGCCGGAGCGCGGAGGGGCCGGACGGGCGGGGCCGGTGGCGGTCGCCCCACTGCTGGAGGGAGGCCATGACCAGGTCCAGCTCCCGCCCGGCGTCGGTCAGGTGGTAGCTCTGCCGCTGCCGGCTGCCCGGCTCCTGGTAGGTGCGGGTGCACAGCACCCCGGCGTCGACGAGCAGCTTGAGCCGGGTGCTGAGGAGGTTGGGCGCGATGCCCAGCGAGGCCTGGATCTCGGCGAAGCGGTGCCGTCCTGCGAAGACCTCGCGCAGCACCAGCAGGGACCAGCGCTCACCGAGGATCTGCAGGCTGCGCTCGATGGAGCAGGCCGGCTGGTCCTCCTCGGGGCCCGACACGTGCCGTCCGGTCGCCATCGCCGCTCCCTCCTGGACGTCGTGGACGCCGCCCGGTCACGTACTCGCGACCGTGCGGCGGGGAACCACAGTCTACACCTAGGTTTCCTCTTGCTACTCAGCCCCGCCGGAGCGGCGCGCACGCGGCGCGCCCGTTGTCGTAGGCGATGGCTACGGTGGGCGCATGCCCGATTCCGAAGACGTCCGACGCATCGCCCTCTCGCTGCCCGAGACGGTGGAGAAGGAGGCCTGGAACATGCCCACGTTCCGGGTCGCCGGGAGGATGTACCTCACGCTGCCCGACGACGAGTCCTCCTTCGCGGTGCGCTGCCCCATGCACGAGCGGGGCGAGCTGATCGCGGCCGAGCCCGGGAAGTTCTGGGTCCCGCCGCACGAGGCCGGGTCGAACTGGGTGCGGGTGCGGCTCGCCGCCCTGGACGACGTGGACGAGCTCCGCGACATCGTCGCCGACTCCTGGCGGCAGGCCGCGCCCCCGCGGCTCACCGAGGCGGCCGGCCCGGCGGCGGGAGCCGGCGCGTGACGCCCCCGACCGCGCCCCTCAAGGCCGACTTCACCTTCACCGGCCCCGTCGAGCGGACCGCCGACGCGGCGGCCCGCGCCGAGGCGCACGGCGCGGACGGTGTGCTGGTCAACGAGATGCGGCACGACGCCTTCCTCCAGCTCGCCCTCGCCGCGGGCGCCACCCGGCGGGCCGACCTGGTCAGCGGTGTCGCGATCGCCTTCGCCCGCAACCCGATGACGGTGGCCACGGCCGCGTACGACGTCCAGCGGCTCTCCGGCGGGCGGCTGACCGTCGGCCTCGGCTCGCAGGTCAAGCCGCACATCACCCACCGCTACGGCATGCCCTGGTCACGGCCCGCCGCTCGCATGAAGGAGTTCACGGGCGCCCTGCGCGCCATCTGGCACAGCTGGCAGACCGGCGAACGGCTGCGGTTCCGGGGCGAGTTCTACACCCACACCCTGATGACGCCGATGTTCGACCCCGGGCCCCTGGCGTCCGGCCCGCCCCGCATCTGGCTCGCCGGCGTCGGCCCGATGATGACCGCCGTCGCGGGCGAGGTCGCCGACGGGCTGATCTGCCACGCCCTCACCTCCGCCGACCACCTGCGGCAGGTCACCCTCCCCGCCGTCCGCAAGGCCCGGGAGTCCTCCGAACACCCGGAGCGGCCCTTCGACGTGGTGTGCAACGCCCTCGTCGCGACCGGACGCACCGAGGAGGAGTACGCGGCGGCCCTCACCGCCACCCGCGAACGGATCGCGTTCTACGCCTCCACCCCCGCCTACCGCGCCGTGCTCGACCTCCACGGCTGGGGCGGCCTCCACGACGAACTGCACCGGCTGTCCGTGCGCGGCCGCTGGGCGGAGATGGGCCGGCTGGTCGACGACGACGTCCTCGGCGCCTTCGCCGTCCACGGCGAACCGCGGGCCGTCGGCCGGGCCGTGCGCGAGCGCTTCACGGGCCTGTGCACCCGCGTCACCGTCTCCCTCTCCCACGAGGCCGACGACACCCTCGCGCTCGACGTGCTCGAAGGGGTGCGCGACTGACGGGCGGCGGACCGACGCACCGGCGCGGCCTGACCAGGCCGCACGATGATCGGCGGACCCTACATCCATCCGGCCCCTGACATCCGACTTACGAAAGCTTCACGTGCGCGAACGCCGGCGTGCGGCAATGTGTCCCCATGAGATCGCGCCCGTACGTACTGATGTCCGTGGCCTCCTCGCTGGACGGATGCCTGGACGACACGAGCACGACCCGGCTGCTGCTCTCCAACGAGGAGGACTTCGACCGGATCGACGAGGTCCGCTCCGGGATGGACGCCATCCTCGTGGGGGCCAACACCATACGGTCCGACGACCCGCGGTTGCTGGTGTGTTCCGCCGAGCGCCGCGAACGGCGCGTCCGCGCCGGGCTGTCGCCGACACCGCTCAAGGCGACGGTCACCGAGAGCGGCAAACTCGACCCCGGCGCCCGGTTCTTCACCACGGGGGAGTGCGAGAAGGTCGTCTACACGACGTCCGGCGCGAGCGACTGCGTCCGCGAACGCCTGGGCGACCGCTGCTCCGTCGTCGACGCCGGAGAGCCGCTGGACGTCCGGCTCCTGCTCGCCGACCTCGCCGCGCGCGGCGTCGAACGGCTCATGGTCGAGGGCGGGGGCGTCGTGCACACCATGTTCCTCAGCGCCGGACTCGTCGACGAACTCCACCTGGTGTACGCGCCGTTCTTCGTCGGCCAGGCCGACGCCCCGCGCATGGTGCACCCCGCGGTCTTCCCCCAGGGCCCCCAGCAGCGGATGACGCTCGCGGAGACCCGGCAGATCGGCGACGTGGTGCTGCTGCGCTACCTGCCGCGCCAGGACGCCTGAGCGCACCGGCGCGGTGGGCGTCGTGCGCGCGCCGCGCGTCGCGTCGCGACAGCCGAGCCAGGACGTGCGGCGGCCCGCCGGGCGATGGCGCGTTGAGCCGGTCGGCGCTCGGGTGCCCGCCGCCACCGCGGTGAAGCGGTGGCGGCACTTTTTACCGATGGGGCCGGAGCCTTTGACATCCCGGTGAGGGCCGGACTGCCTCGCGGGCAGTGGCCTGCGGCGTGCCCCGGCGCCCTGCGAACCCCGACCGTGTCGCCCGTGCGTGGCCGACCCGGGTCCCGGCCCGACGCCGGCGACCCCGGACCGAGGTCCCGCACGTCGTGCGGCCCCTGCGGAGCGATCGGCCCCGGCGGCGCAGGGCGCTGCCGGGGCCCCGGACGCGGCGGGTCAGGAGGCGGGGCCGCCCGCGGAGGCGGAGACCAGGACGCGGATGTCCGCCTCCGCCGCGCCGGCCGGCGCCGGTCCCGCGGTGGACCGCAGGGCCGGGCGGTGGCGCCACAGCCAGAGCACGTCACGGCCGAACGACCACACCAGCGACCCCAGCGCCAGCACCGTCAGCCCGGCCGAGGCCCCCGCGGGCAGCAGCCCCGAGCAGGCGAGGAGCAGGACGACGCCCTGCAGCGCCGCCACCGTCTTGCGGGCGAAGCTCGGCGGGAGCGGGGCGTTGAGCCACGGCAGCACCCAGGCCGCCGCGACGAAGGCGTACCGCATGGCGCCGATCACCAGCACCCACGGGCCCAGCGTGAAGGCGAGCCGCGCGCTGAGCACGAGGATCAGGAAGGCGTCGACCTCCATGTCGAAGCGCGCGCCCAGCGCGGACGAGGTGCCCGTGCGCCGCGCGACCTTGCCGTCCACCGCGTCCAGGGCCAGCGCCACCGCGGTCAGCCCGGTGAGCAGCGGCGCACCGTGCGCGACGCCTCCCGCCACCATGGCCGTCACACCACCGACGAGCACCGCGCGGGCCAGGGTGACGTGGTCGGCCGGGCCCAGCGAGCGGCGCCCCGCCCCCCGCAGGCCCGCGGCCAGCAGCGCCCAGGTGCCCGCCGCGTAGACGGTCCCGGTCAGCCAGCCCACGGCGTCCAGGCCCACGGTGGCCCACAGCGCGGCGAACAGCGCCAACTGGGCGGCTGCCGCCCCGGCCTGCTCACGGCCCGCGGTGCCCCCACGGAACTCGGATCCAACGGTCATCACGGTCATGAGACGTCCCCGCTTGTCGCCTGTGCGGCACAGCCGCGTACGGTCGGGCCCGGCACCACCTGGATGGCCGGTGTCTGTTGCCCGCCATGGAGTACGGAGGAAAACGGTGGAGCGTTCGGCGCGCGCGTTCTGGCTTCGCGAACCAGGCGAGGGGGAGGTCAGGGAGGTGCCCCTGCCGGAGCCCGGTCCGGGGGAGGTGCTGGTGCGCACCCTGTACTCCGGGGTGAGCCGCGGCACCGAGACCCTGGTCTTCCGCGGCGGGGTGCCCGTGAGCCAGCACCAGACGATGCGGGCGCCGTTCCAGGACGGCGAGTTCCCGGCGCCGGTGAAGTACGGCTACCTCAACGTCGGCCTCGTCGAGCAGGGGCCGCCCGGGCTGCGGGGCCGCACCGTCTTCTGCCTCTACCCGCACCAGACCCGCTACGTCGTCCCGGCCACCGCCGTGACGCCCGTGCCCGACGACGTCCCCGCGGGACGCGCGGTGCTGGCGGGCACCGTCGAGACCGCCGTCAACGCGGTGTGGGACGCCGGCCCGCAGATCGGGGACCGGATCGCGGTCGTCGGCGCCGGCATGGTCGGGTGCAGCGTCGCCGCCGTCCTCGCGGGCGTCCCCGGGACGCGGGTGCAGCTCGTCGACGTCGACCCCTCGCGCGCGGCCGTCGCCGAGGCCCTCGGCGTCGGCTTCGCCCACCCCGACACGGCCGAGGACGGCTGCGACCTGGTGGTCCACGCCAGCGCCACCGAGGCGGGGCTCGCCCGCTCCCTGGAACTCCTGGAGCCGGAGGGCACCGTCGTCGAGCTGAGCTGGTACGGCGACCGGCCGGTCGCCCTGCCGCTGGGCGAGGCCTTCCACTCCCGCCGCCTGGTCGTGCGCAGCAGCCAGGTCGGCACCGTCTCACCCACGCGCCGCACCCGGCGCACCTATGCGGACCGGATGGCACTGGCCCTGCGCCTGCTCGCCGACCCGGTCTACGACGCCCTCGTCACCGGCGAGAGCGACTTCGAGGAACTGCCCCTGCTGATGAAGGAGATCGCAGGCGGTGAACGTTCCGTGCTCTGTCACCGTATTGCCTACCGTCCCGGTTAGGCCCCTGGGGAAGGTTGTCCTCGCGTGTTCAGTATCACCGTCCGCGACCACGTCATGGTCGCCCACAGCTTCCGCGGCGAGGTCTTCGGACCGGCGCAGCGGTTGCACGGCGCGACGTTCCTGGTGGACGCCACGTTCCGCCGTCCGGAGCTCGACGACGACAACATCGTCGTCGACATCGGCCTGGCCACCCAGGAGCTGGGCGCGGTGCTCGCCGCGCTCAACTACCGCAACCTCGACGACGATCCGGACTTCTCCGGCATCAACACCTCCACCGAGTTCCTGGCGAAGGTCATCGCCGACCGGCTCGCCGACCGCGTGGCGGCGGGCAAGCTCGGTGCGGGTGCGCACGGCCTGACCGGCATCTCCGTCACGTTGCACGAATCGCACGTCGCCTGGGCGAGCTACGAGCGTTCTCTGTGAGGACGCCCTCGCGTCCGGCCGCCCCCGCTCCGGCGGGGGCGGCCCCCGCCCACGTCGTCCTCCCGGGCGACGTCGACGACGCCACCGCGCCCAGCGGCGGCAACGTCTACGACCGCCGCCTGACCCAGACCCTGGCGGGAGCGGGCCGGCCGCTGCATGAGATCTCCGTGCCCGGCGCCTGGCCGCGTCCGGACACCTCCGCCCGCCGGGCCCTGGCCGCGGCGCTCGCCGCGGTGCCGGACGGCGCCGTCGTCCTGCTCGACGGGCTCGTGGCCTGCGGCGTCCCCGAGATCGTCGTCCCGCAGTCGCGCCGGCTGCGCACCGCCGTCCTGGTGCACCTGCCGCTCGCCGACGAGACCGGCCTCGACCCCGCGGCCGCCCGCGAACTCGACGCCCTGGAACGGCAGACCCTGCGGGCCGCCGCCGCGGTCGTCGCCACCAGCCCCTGGGCCGCCCGGCGCATCGCCGAGCGGCACGCGCTGCCCGCCGGCCGGGTCCACGTCGTCGTCCCCGGCACCGACCCCGCGCCGCTCGCCCCCGGCACGCCAGAGGGCGGGCGCCTGCTGTGCGTCGCCTCGCTGACCCCGCGCAAGGGCCACGACCTGCTGGCCCGGGCCCTCGCCGCCGTCGCCGACCTGCCCTGGACCTGCCGCTTCGTGGGCCCGCTCGGCCGCGACCCCGAGCACCTCGCCCACGTGCGCGAACTGCTCGGCCGGCACGGCCTCGACGACCGCGTCCACCTCACCGGCCCGCTCACCGGCGAGCCCCTCGCGGCCGAGTACGCCGCCGCCGACCTGCTCGTCCTGCCGTCCCGCGCAGAGACCTTCGGGATGGTCGTCACCGAGGCCCTGATGCGCGGCACCCCCGTACTGGCCACCGCCGCCGGGGGAGTGCCCGACGCGCTCGGACGGGCACCGGACGGCACACCGCCCGGCCTCCTCGTCCCCCCGGGGGACACCACCGAACTCGCCGCGGCGCTCCGCCGCTGGCTCGACGACACCGGCCTGCGCGGCCGCCTGCGGGCGGCCGCCCGCAGGCGGCGCGAGACGCTGCACGGCTGGGAGCACACCGCGCGGCACATGGAAGCGGTGTTCGAACTGCTGCGGGAGGGAACCCGATGACCACGTCCGACACCGCCCCCTTCACACCGCACTGGCTCGCCCTGCGCGAGGACGCCGACGCCGCGGCCCGCGCCGCGGACCTGCTCGTCCCCCTCCGCGAGCACCTCGCGGGCGCGCCCCGCGGCACCGGCCCGCTCGTCGTCCGCGACCTGGGCTGCGGCACCGGCTCCATGGGCCGCTGGCTCAGCGGACGCCTCCCCGGACCGCAGGCCTGGATCCTCCACGACCACGACCCCGCCCTCCTCTCCCTCGCCGCCGCGAGCCTGACCGGCCTCACCGCGGGCGGCGGCCCCGTCACCGCCGAGACCCGCGAGGGCGACCTCACCCGGCTCACCGCCGACGACCTCGCCGGGACCTCGCTCGTCACGGGCTCCGCACTGCTGGACCTGCTCACCGCCGACGAGATCGACGCCCTCGCCGCCACCTGCACCGCCGCCGGGGTCCCGGTGCTCTTCGGCCTCTCCGTGGTCGGCGAGGTCGAACTCGGGCCCGCCGACCCCCTCGACGCGGACCTCACCGCCGCCTTCAACGCCCACCAGCGGCGCACCTGCGGCGGCCGCGCGCTGCTCGGCCCCGACGCCCTCGACGCCGCCGCCCGGGCGTTCACCCGGTACGGCGCCGCCGTCACGACCCGGCCCAGCCCCTGGCGGCTCGGCGCGGACCGGTCCGCGCTCACCGCCGAGTGGCTGCGCGGGTGGGTCGGCGCCGCCGTCGAGCAGGAACCCGGCCTGGCCGCCCCCGCGGAGGACTACCTGCGCCGCCGCCTGGCGGACTGCGCCGCCGGGCGGCTGACCGCCGTCGTCGGCCACGGCGACCTGCTCGCCCTGCCGGGAGGAGGGGCCCGGTGAGGCGACGACTGTGGGCCTGGCTGCGGCTGCTGACCGGCGCGGGCATCCTCGCCGCCCTCGTGTGGCGGCTGGGCACCGGGGCGTTCGTCGACGGCCTGCGCGTCGTCGACGTCCCCGCCGTCCTCGCCGCCCTGGCGGTCGGCCTGTTCACCACCGTGACGAGCGCCTGGCGCTGGTGCCTGGTGGCCCGGCGGCTCGGCCTGCGGCTCCCGCTGGCCCGGGCGGTGTCCGACTACTACCGGGCGCTGCTGCTCAACGCGGTCCTCCCGGCCGGCGTGCTCGGCGACGTCGACCGGGCCGTCCGCCACGGCAAGCACTCAGGCGACGTCGGCCGCGGGGTGCGCGCCGTCGTCCTGGAGCGCGTCGGCGGCCAGGTCGTCGTCCTCGTGCTCGGCGGGGCCGTCCTGCTCACCCGGCCCACCCTGGTGACGGCCATCGCCGGCGACCTCCTGCCGGGCCGCGCCGCCGCGGAGGTCACCGCGGGCGTGCTGACGGCCGTCGCGGTGCTCGGCGGATGGCTGCTGTGGCGGCGCGGCGCCCGGGGACGGCAGGCGCTCGCCACCGGCCTGGCCGACGTCCGCAGCGGGCTCCTCGCCCGCGGCACCTGGCCGGGGGTGGTCGCGCTGTCCGCGGCCGGACTCGCCGGCCACATCGCCCTGTTCGTGGTCGCGGCCCGCGTCGCCGGCTCGACGGCGCCGGTCACCACGCTCGTACCGCCGCTCGTTCTCGCGCTGCTGGTGATGGGACTGCCCGTCAACATCGGCGGCTGGGGCCCGCGCGAGGCCGCGGCGACGCTCGCCTTCGGCGCGGCCGGACTGGGTGCCGCCCAGGGCCTCGCGACCGCCGTCGTCTACGGGGTCCTCACCCTCGTCTCCAGCCTCCCCGGCATCGCCGTGCTCGCCCTCCCCGGCCTGCGCGCGCTCGCCGCCCGCCTTCAGCCCGCGGAGGACGGCGCCGTCCCGTCCCCCAGGTCGCGCACGAACCGGAGCCCGGGACGGCCGCTCAGCTCGACCGTGCCGGCCGGCACGAACCCCGTACGGGACAGCACCGTGCGCGAGCCCGCGTTGTCCAGCGTGGTGACCGCCCGCAGCGTCGCCAGCCCGTACTCCCCGGCCGCCCGGGCGCACACCTCGTGAACCGCGGCCGTGGCGAGCCCCCGCCCGGCCGCGCTCCCGGCGATCCGGTACCCCAGCTCCGCCGCCCCGTCGGCCACGTCCACCAGGTTGATCCGGCCCAGCACCTCGTCGTCCGCGCCGACCAGCACATGGAAGTGGCAGGACCCGGACTCCTGCTCGGCGAGCAGCGCCTGGTGCCGCGCGTCGAAGTGGGCGAAGTAGTCGTCGCCCCGGTCCGGTACCGACGCGGCGAAGTACGAGCGGTTCCCCCGCTCGAACTCCAGGACCGCGGCGGCGTGATCGGTACGGAGACGTTCCAGACGAGGCATGCCCCGATGCTAAAGCCGCACGGCGCGGGAGGACCCGGTGGGCCACGGAGCCCTGACCGGCCGGTGACGGAGCACCGGCCGGCGGGGGGTCAGGAGGCGGGCGAGGGGGCCGTGCCGGGGCGGGCGTGGCGGCCGGCGCGGGGGGTCTCGACGCCCAGGGCGTCCTTGTCGGAGACGAAGAGCGCGGCGACCGCGGAGATCAGGGCCAGGCCCGTGCAGAGCAGGAAACCGGCGTGGTACGCGCCCAGGTCGGCCGTGGTGGTGCCGCCCGCCGTGACCGCCGTCGTCCCGACCGCCGTGAGCAGCGTGGCGATGAGCGCGGTACCGAAGGCACCGCCCAGTTGCCGTTGCATGTTGAACACCGTCGCGGCCCGCCCCGTGGAGGGCGCCGGGATCGTGGCGAAGGCGGCGTTCTGCGCCGACATCATCACGTGCCCGATGCAGTAGCCGAGGACGAAGAGCACCCCGCGCAGCACCCACGGCGAGGTCGCCGTCGTGAACCCGGTCATCACCGCGACGCAGACCCCCATGCCGGCCGAACCGCCCACCATGAGCCACCGCGGCCCGATCCGCCGGTACAGACGCGGCGCGACCTGCGCGGCGGCCATCACGCCCACCGCCTCCGGCCAGGTGGCCAGGCCGCTCTCGAAGGCGCTGAAGCCCAGCGCCTCCTGGAGGAACATGGGGTAGAGCCACACCGTGCCGAGGAAGACCGCGCTGAGCGGGAACATCACGACGGTGTTGGCCCGGAACAGCCGGTCCCGGAACAGCTCCAGGTCCAGCATCGGCATCGGGATCCGCCGTTCGACCAGCACCATCGCCCCGAGCGCCGCAATCCCCACGAGCAGCGGCACGAGGATGCCCGCGGTGCCCCAGCCGTCCTTGGCACCGTTGGTCAGCGCGTACAGCGCGAGCGCCAGCCCGCCGCCCGCCAGCAGGAAGCCGACGAGGTCGAAGCGGCCGGGGCGCTCCAGGCGGTAGTCCGGCAGGAAGAGCAGGCCGAAGACCACGGCCGCGGTGCCGACCGGCAGGTTGACCAGGAACACCCAGTGCCAGGACACGGCGTCGCACAGCCAGCCGCCCAGCACCGGGCCCACGGCCGGGGCGACGGCGGTCGGCACCATCAGCGCCCGCTGCGCCTTGATCCGTTCCGCCGGCGGGTACGCCCGGAAGAGCATCGTCTGGCCGACCGGCACGAGCAGACCGCCGCCGGCGCCCTGCAGGATCCGGTAGAGGGTCAGCTGTTCGAGGCTGGTGGACATCGCGCACAGCGCCGACGCCCCGGTGAAGGCGACCAGCGCGGCGAGGAATACCCGCCGGGTGCCGTAGCGGTCGGCCAGCCAGCCCGCGACGGGGATGAAGACCGCCAGGCTGACCAGGTAGCCGATGTTGACGCCGCCCAGTCCGGAGGCCGGCACGCCGAAGTCCTCCCCGATGGCCGGCACGGCGACGTTGACGATCGTGGTGTCCATGATCGCCATGAACAGCGCGGCGACGAACACCACGGCGACCGCGACGGTCGGCGGAATCCTGCGTGCCAAAAGGAAGCTCCTCGCTCGGGGCGCCTCCTGCGCGCGGCGGACCGCGTCCGGACGACACCGGTCACGGCACCAGACAAGCCCGGACTCCGGACCGCCGCACGCCGGACTCACCCGAGTGGGGTACTGCCGGTCCCCGGCGTCGTCAGCGGCCGGTCCAGCGGGGCGGCCGGCGTTCCATGAACGCGGCGACGCCCTCGTGCCGGTCCTCGGAGGCCAGCACCGTGCGGGTCGCCTCCTCGGTGGCCCGCCAGCCGAGCGCGTCGGAGCCGGACAGCCACGCGTCCATCGCCACCAGGCTCGCCTGCACCGCGACCGGGGCGTTCTCGCAGACGCGCGCGGCGAGTGCGAGCGCGCCCGCCAGCGCCCCACCCTCCTCGGTGATCCGGTTGACCAGCCCCGCGGCGTACGCCCGTGAGGCGTCGACGGGGTCGCCGGTGAGCACCATCTCCCGCGCCAGGTTGACGGGCAGGGCGCGCGGGCCGCGGAACAGCCCCGCGCACGTCGGCACCAGCCCGAGCCGGACCTCCGGCAGCCCGAACCGGGCGGTCGACGCGGCGACCACCAGGTCGCAGGCGAGGACCAGTTCCAGCCCGCCGCCCAGCGCGGCGCCCTCCACCGCGGCCACCAGCGGCTTGCGGCGGTGACGGCGGATCAGCCCGTACTCGCCGCCGCGTTCGGTGACGTAGTCGCCGATGGCGTTCAGGTCGCTGCCGGCGCTGAAGACCCCGCCGGAGCCGGTGAGCACCCCGGCCCACAGCTCCGGGTCGTCCTCCAGGGTGTTGAACGCCGCGTCGAGCGCCTCGGCGAGGTGCCGGTCCACGGCGTTGCGCTTGTGCGCGCGGCACATCCGGACCACCAGCACGCGGCCGTGCCGCTCGGTGCGCACCAGCGGCTCCCCGGGCGGCTCGGGCTGGGCCATGGCGGGCACCTCCGGTCGGTGGTCGTCCGGGGCGTCCCGGGGGTCAGCCGACGATATCCCCCGGGCCGCGGCCGCCGGTGGACCGGGGCGCCCGCGCACGGCACGATGGCCAGGGAGTGCACGAGGAGGGCGCCTTGGAGGCGACGCAGGACGGACCCACCGGTGAGACGCCGCGCTGGGTCGAACTGGCGGAGGTCGACAACATCCGCGACCTGGGCGGCCTGCCCGTTCGCGGCGGGGGCACGACCCGGCGGGGCGTCGTGTTCCGGGCGAGCACCCTCCAGGAGGCCACGGCGGGCGACGTCGAACTCCTCCTCGGCCGTTACGGGCTGCGCACCGTCCTGGACCTGCGCGGCCCCGACGAGGCCGCCCGCGAGGGGCACGGCCTGCTGGCGGACACCGCGGTACGCAGGATGAACCTGCCGGTCAGCCGGGTGCGGGCGCTGGTCACCGACGCCGTCCCCGTGACGACCGCGGACGACGGGGACGCGATCGGCTTCTACCTCGGACTGCTCGACGGCAGCGGCGAGTCGCTGGTGGCGGCGGCCCGCGTCGTCGCCGACACCGACCAGCACGCGGTCGTCTTCCACTGCGCCGTCGGCAAGGACCGCACCGGCGTCCTCGCGGCCCTCCTCCTCGACGCGGTGGGCGTGCCCGCCGCCGCCATCGCCACGGACTACGCGCTCACCGCGCAGCGCGTCGTCCGCATCCGCGCCCGGCTGACCCGCTTCCCCTCCTACCGCGACCTCCCCGCGGTGGAGCACGCCTTCATGGCCTCCGAGCCGCGCGTCATGCGCCGCTTCCTCGCCACCCTCCACACCGCCCACGGCGGCGCGGATGCCTGGCTGCGCGAGCGCGGCCTGACGGCGGCCGAACTCACCCGCCTGCGCGAGGTCCTGGTCGCCCCGGCGACCCCCTGAGTCCTGGCTCGCACGGGGGCGGGGCGGCGCCTCGTCCTGTTGGTGCCGGCTGCCCCCGCGCCCCCGGAGGACAAGTAATGCGAGGGTCGAGATGCCGTCGCATGCATGCCTGCGCCGCGCGGTCGGGGACCGGAGCATGACGCCAAGGCCCGGGCGCGTCGGCGCGGTTCGGCAACGCCGTTCACGCCGCGTACGCCCTCAGCGATGCCGCACGCGCACGTGCGAGCGGCATCGCTCAGGGCCAGGCGGTTGCCGGCCCGGCCGTGCGGCCGGGGCTCAGAGGCCGAGGGCCTTGGCCTCCTTCGCCGGGTCGAGGCCGACCGTGGGGCGGTCGGGTCGCTGGGGGGCTGTGCCGCCGAGGGAGTTGAGCCACTGCCAGGTGTCGGCGACGGTCTCGGTGACGGGGCGGCAGCGCAGGCCGGTGGCCAGGGCGCGGGAGACGTCGCCGGTGTGGAGCGTGTCGTAGAGCTCGCCCGGGGGGAGCCAGACGGGCAGCTCGCTCCAGGGTTCGATGCCCGCGGCCAGCACTGCCTCGGGGTCCGTCCAGCGCAGTTCGGCGTCGGAGCCGGTCACCGCGGCGCAGGCGGCGAGGAGTTCGCCGGTGGTGGTGTGCCCGGGCGGGCTGACGAGGTTGTAGGCGCCGCCGAGGCCGGACCGCACGGCGTCCAGGACCCATGCGGCGAGGTCGCGGACGTCGATGTACTGCAGGGGCAGGTCGCGGGGGCCGGGGGCGAGGACGGGGCCGCCGCGGGCGATGCGGCCCAGCCACCAGGGCAGGCGGCCGATGTTCTCGTAGGGGCCGAGGATGAGGCCGGCGCGCACGAACAGGGCGTGGTCGCCGAAGGACTCGGCCGCGGCGAGTTCACCGCCGCGCTTGGCGCGGGCGTAGTCGACGTCGGCTCCGTCGCCGGGGGAGGCGTCCACCACGGGGCCGTCCTCGTCGAGGCCGGCGGCGGCCGGGTAGGTGTACACGGAGCGGCTGGAGACGTAGGCGTACGTCCGGGCGCGTCCGGCGAGGAGGCGGGCGGTCTCGCGTACGGTGGCGGGCGCGCCGGACCAGGTGTCGAGGACGGCGTCCCACTCGCCGTCCTCCAGGGCGGCGAGGCCGCCCTCGGTGCCGCGTTCGCCGAGCAGTTCGGTGGCGCCGGGCGGCGCCTGGTGCCGGCCGCGGTGGAACACCGTGACCTCCCAGCCCCGCTCGAGCGCGTCCTCGACGACGGCGCGTCCCACGAACTCCGTACCACCCAGCGTCAGCAGCTTCATAGGGGCCACTGTGCCCCGTTGCGCGGCGGGACGTCGGCGATCACGCTGTGGGCGCAATCGCGCGGGGGTGCGGTGGGCCGCGGGGCGGCCGGTCCCGGTGGTGGCCGCGTGCGGCACGTACCTGCGACGCTCTCCCTGCCGCGCCACGCACGCGGCACCCGCGGCCACCCTGCCCCCGTCGCCGTCCCCGTCGCCGTCCCTGGAGCGCCCGCCATGTCCCAGTCCCCTGCCGACCTCGTCCTGACCGGCGGCCCGGTGCACACCGTCGATCCCGTCCTCGGCCGGGCCACCTCGGTGGCGGTGCGCGGCGGGCGGATCGCCGCCGTCGGTCACGACGAGGTGCGCGAGCTGATCGGGCCCGGCACCGAGGTCGTCGACCTGGCCGGGAAGATGCTGCTGCCCGGGTTCCAGGACGCCCACGTCCATCCGCTCGTCGCGGGCATCGAGTTGGGCCAGTGCCATCTGGCGGAGGTCCAGGAGGCGGGGGAGTACCTGCGGCTGGTCCGTGCGTACGCCGACGAGCACCCCGGCGCCGAGTGGATCACCGGTGGCGGCTGGTCGCTGGACGCCTTCCCGGGGGGCACTCCCACCGCCGCGCTGCTGGACGGGGTCGTCCCCGACCGTCCGGTGTTCCTGCCCAATCGTGACCACCACGGGGCCTGGGTCAACTCCCGTGCGCTGGAGCTGGCGGGGATCAACCGGGACACGCCCGATCCCGCGGACGGCCGCATCGAGCGGGACCCGGACGGCAACCCCACGGGCATGCTGCAGGAGGGGGCCCTCCATCTGGTGGGGCGGCTCCTGCCGTCCGTCACGGCCGCGGAGCGGACGGCCGCGCTGCTGCGGGCCCAGCGGGTGCTGCACTCCCTGGGCGTGACGGCCTGGCAGGACGCCATCGTCGGCGACTACGCGAACATGACGGACCCGGTGTCCGCCTACCACGCGCTGGTCGCCGACGGGCTGCTCACCGCACGGGTCGTGGGTGCGCTGTGGTGGGACCGGGCCCGCGGCGCCGAGCAGATCCCGGAACTCGTGGAGCGGCGGGCCGACGTGAGCCGGGGCCGGTTCCGCGCCACCAGCGTCAAGATCATGCAGGACGGCATCGCGGAGAACGGGACGGCCGCGCTGCTCGGTCCCTACCTCACCGCCTGCGGTTGCGCCTCCGGCAACAGCGGCATCAGCTTCGTGGATCCGGTGGCGCTGGCCGGGCACGTCACCGCGCTGGACGCGCTCGGCTTCCAGGTGCACTTCCACGCGCTCGGCGACCGTGCCGTGCGTGAGGCGCTGGACGCGGTGGCGGCCGCGCGTTCGGCGAACGGTTTCCGTGACACCCGGCACCACCTGGCTCATCTGCAGGTCGTCCACCCCGATGACGTCGGCCGCTTCCGGGCGCTGGGCGCCTCGGCCACCGTCCAGGCGCTGTGGGCGGCCCACGAGCCGCAGATGGACGAGCTGACGTTGCCCTTCCTCGGGCCCGAACGGGCGGCGTGGCAGTACCCCTTCGGTGATCTGCTCCGGGGCGGCGCCACGCTGGCGGCCGGCAGCGACTGGCCGGTGAGCAGTCCCGACCCGTTGCAGGCGCTGCACGTCGCGGTCAACCGCCGTACGCCGGACGCCCCGGAGGGCACGCCGGTGTTCCTGCCGGCGCAGCGCGTCGACCTGGCCGCGGGGATCGCGGCGTACACCGCGGGGAGCGCGTACGTGAACCACCTGGACGACACCGGGACGATCACCCCGGGGAAGCTGGCCGACCTGGTCGTCCTCGACCGGGACCCGTTCGCCGGGCCGCCGGAGGAGATCGCGGCGGCCCGGGTGCTGCAGACCTTCGTGGGCGGGGAGCGGGTCCACGCGGCCGCGGACGCGTAGCCCCGTACACGTGGGCCTGTGGATACCGGAGTGGTCAGTCCTGTTCGGGGAGGTCGGGGCGGACGGCGATGTGGTCGGGTTCGAGTTCGAGCATGACGCGGTTGCGGATGTCGAGGGCGTGGGTGAAGTCGCGGGGGAGCTGGAGGCGGCCGGAGCGGTCGACGGTGGCGTACTCGCTGGCGTGGACGGTGGTGCGGCCCTGGTCGTCGACGCTGGTGCGGCGGACGACCTCGGTGGCGGTGCGGCCGTCGCGGATGGCGACGGTGCGGTCGACGGCGGTGGCGACGGCCTGGTCGTGGGTGACGACGACGATGGTCGTGCCGAGTTGCTCGTTGGCGGTGCGGAAGGCGGCGAAGACCTGTTCGCCGGTGGCGGAGTCGAGCTGTCCGGTGGGCTCGTCGGCCAGTACCAGCGAGGGGTGGTTGGCCAGGGCGACGGCGATGGCCGTGCGCTGCTGCTCACCGCCGGACATCTGCTGGGGGCGGCGGTCGGCGGCGTAGCCGACGCCCATCATGTCGAGGAGTTCGGCGGCGCGCTTGGCCCGCTGGCCGCGGCCCTTGACGCTCCCTGCCAGGCGCATGGGCAGGACGACGTTCTGCAGGGCGGTGAGGTAGGGCAGCAGGTTGCGGGAGGTCTGCTGCCAGACGAAGCCGACGACCTCGCGCTGGTAGCGCAGGCGGGCGCGGGCGTCGAGGTCGAGCAGGTCGAAGCCGGCGACCGAGGCGGCTCCGGCGGTGGGGGTGTCGAGCCCGGCCAGGATGTTGAGCAGGGTGGATTTGCCGCTGCCCGAGGCGCCGACCAGGGCCATCAGTTCGCCCTGCTTCACGAGCAGGTCCAGCCCCTGGAGGGCCTGGACCTCCACGCCCTGGGCGGTGAAGATCCGCACCAGCCGGTCGCAGACGATCAGGGCGTCGTGCCCGTAGGCGGGCTCCTCCCGGCTCTCGGTGACGCGTCGTTCCAGCTCCGCCAGTGTGACGCGGCCGCGCTCGGCGGTCCCGGACGTGTCCTGACTCATGATCGTTCCCCCATCCGGAGTTCGGTTCCTTCTCCCCGTCGTCCTGTCAGCCAGGCCTGGACGGCCAGTACCGCGCAGGCCAGTACGACCAGCCCGGTGGCGGGGACCAGCAGTGATGCCGCGTCGGTGCGCAGTACGGCGCCCGACAGGTCCGTGGCGGGCGTGCGGACCGTGAAGGCGAGTGCGACCAGGTCCACGCCGGGACGTACCAGCGGCACCGTGGCCACGCTCACCAGGACACCGCCGAGGGCGCCGAGCAGGACCTGCGGCAGCATCTCCAGCACCGCCAGCCACTGCCGCTGACGACCCGTCATGCCCATCGTGCGCATCCGGGCCAGCAGCGCCTTGCGTTGCGGCGCGTTGTGCAGCAGGGACAGCAGCAGGGCGAGCACGCTGTAGCCGGCGCCCGCGGCCACAGCGGTCAGGTACACGTGCCGGGCGCCGCTCTGGAGCGCCGACGTGGTGCCGTACGAGGCGCGTTGCTCGGGTCGCAGCGTCACCAGTGCCTTGGGTGCGGCCTTGGTCACGACGCCGCGCAGTGCCTTGGCGTCGATGCCGGTGCCCGTGACGTAGAACACGGAGGGCCCGTGGGCGGGTTCCTTGGTGGCGGGCGCGACCTTCGCCAGGGCGGCCCGTGACACGATGAGGAACTCGTGGTTGGGGGCGGCCGGGGTGGCGTCCTGTGTGGCGACGATCCTGGCCATGACCCGTCCGACGGAGGACCTGACGGTCTCCGGGTCGCCGTCGCCGTTGCCGAAGGACCGGGCGACCGCCGGGGAGGCGATGGCGGGGATGGCCTCCTGTGTCCCGGCGCGCAGTTCGCCGGCGGGGAACGAGGAGCCGAGGCCGGTGGCGGCCACGAGGCGGGCGTACGGTTCGGGGTCGACGACCAGCAGGTCGAACCGGGTACGGCTGTTCATGATCTGCTGTCCGGGTTCGACGCGGACGCCGGTGACCTCGCGTACTCCGGGGACCTTGCGGACCCGGTCGTCGAGTCCTTGCGGCAGGGCACCCAGGCTCTGCACGCGGGCGTCGGCGCCGACGGCTGTGACGGCGGCGCGGTCGCGTCCGGAGTCGACGCCGGCGAGTACGGATCCGCCGAAGGAGGTGACGGTGAGGGCCACGAGTACGGCCAGCAGCGGCAGGGCGGTGGTGGAGGGGGCGCGTCCGGCGCGGGCCAGGCCCAGGTGCAGCACCGCTCCGTCGAGGCGTGCGAAGGGCCGTGCCAGCAGCCGTACCGGCCAGGGGTACAGCCGCAGCAGCACCAGGGCGGCGACCATGGCGAGCAGTACCGGTGCCGCGGCGGTCAGCACGTCCGCGCCGCCGTCGGCGGTGCCGCGCTGCCGCAGGGCCACGACGGCGCCGGCGACGACGACCACGACGGCGAGTTCGGCGACCGTGCGGCGCCGGGAGGGCCGCATGGCGACGATGTCCTCACGCTGGTCGGGGCGCGGCCGGCGGGCCGTGACCGCGGCCCGCAGCGGCAGGCCCAGCGTGGCCAGGACGGCCACGGCGGCGGCCGACCACACCGCGAGCGCGGAGCGTTCGGCGGGCAGCAGGAGCAGTGCCAGGGCGAGGCCGGCCGCCGCGGAGGGCACGGCCACCACGGCGGTCTCGGCGAGCAGCCGGCCGGTGAGCGCGCTCATGCTGATGCCGCGGGCCCGCAACAGGGTGAACTCGGCCCTGCGGCGGGCGGCCGACAGTCCGGCGGCCATCAGCAGGACGACGGCGGCGACGGTGCCCACGCCCACGGCGGCGACCAGGATCAGGGGCTGCGCGGCGGTGCGTTCGGTGACGAAGGGGCCGAGGCGTTCGCCCAGTCCCTGCTCCTCGACGTGCAGGCCGCGCTGCTTGGCCTGCAGGCGTGCCCCGTCCGGTCCGGAGGTCAGGGCGGCGAGCCGGTCGTTCAGTGCGGGGACGTCGTGCGCGGTGAGCGCGTCGACGTCGGCGGGGTGGTGCCAGTAGGCCTCCGCGCCGTCCTGGAGGCTGAGCAGGGCGGTGGTGGCCCTTTCGTCGATGAGCGCGGAGAAGTGCCAGTAGCGGGGAGGGCTGCCACCGGGGCTCGGCAGTGTGCGCGGGTTGGGCGTGCGCAGGTCGGGTTCCGCGTTCCACCAGGCGGCGTCCGGTGCCTGGGGAGCGACGATCCCGGTGACGTGGACGGTCACCTCGGATCCGACGGCGTCCTGGAGGTGGAAGGCCGATCCGGTGCCCAGTTTCATGACCTTGGCGGTGCGGTCGGTGATGACCGCTTCGACGCTGAGGGTGTCGGTGCCAGGGTGCGGCAGACGTCCCTCCAGGAGCCGGGTGTTCGCCGCGAGGTTCGGCTGGGCCACCAGGGTGCCCTTGGGGGGGAGCGGGGTGTCCGAGGGGAAGCGGGGCAGTCCGGGGTCGTTGGCTGCCGTGTCCACGGAGCGCACGCCGTACACGGTCTGGTCGTGTTCGAGCGTCAGCGGGGGCTTCACGCGGCGCTGGAAGAGGGTTTCGGTCTCCTTCAGCGACGGCGGGGTGAGCAGGCCCTCGGCGTCGAAAGGCGCGGACAGCCGTGACACCTGCAGCGACATGGTGACGCTGCGGCCCGGCAGTGGGGCCTGTGACACGGTGTCGCGCAGCGCGGCGTCCTCGTATCCGTCGACGGCCCGCGGGAGCGCGGCGGCCAGGAACGCGGTGACGAGGACCAGCGCGGCCAGGGCGAGGGTGCCGCCGGGGGCGGCGCGCAGCCGGGCGCGGATCCAGGAGACGTCACCGTTGCGCGGGGTACGGGGCTCGGCCACGTCATTCACCTCCTTGGCGCCGCAGCGCCTGGGCCGGGTCGGCGGACCGCCACGCCGTCAGCATGACGCCCAGCAGGGGCAGTGCGGTGATGGTGATCATCAGCAGGGCGAGCGGACCGGACGGCAGGTGCACCCGTACGTCGGGGACGGGGCTGCGCGCGTCCGCGGTCAGGATGATCAGGGGGACGACCAGGCGGGTCAGCAGCGCGCCGAGCAGGGCGCCGACGCCCACGGCGACCAGGATGACCAGGCCCTGTTCGACGGCGATCACCCGGGCGAGCCAGCGGCGCGGGGTGCCCAGCGCCCGCAGCATCGCGAATTCCTGGGAGCGTTCGCGCAGTGCCCCGGCCGCCGCCACGATGTAGCCGAGCGCGGCCAGCACCACGGCGGTGACGACGGCGGCGGGCAGCGCGGACAGCGGCCCGGCGCCGAGCGGATCGCGTTGGAGTTCGGTGCGCTGCCGGTCGCGGACGAGGAGCGTGGTGATGTCGCCGCGGTCCTGCAGCGCGGAGGCGACGCGGGCGGTCGCGCCCGGCTCGGCCGCAAGCCACCACTCGCCGGGCACCAGGGAGCCCAGGCCGTTCCCGCTGAGGAAGGCGTTCGCCGAGTGCAGGTCGATCAGCAGCGCGCCGCCGTCGGTGCCGTCGGTCTTGGGTGTGACGGTGGGCAGGGCGCGTACGGCGGCGGTGACGCGGACCGGCACGGTGACGCCGGCCAGGGGGACCCGCACCGATTCGCCGGCCTTCGCGTTGACCGCCCGCAGGAAGGCGTCCGTGGCGACGGCCGACAAGGTGGCCGGGGCCTCGGGTTCGGAGCTCAGGACGACGGAGGCCTTGTCGTGGCCGCCCGGCACGTAGTCCTGGTGGGACATCCGCCCGGTGTCGAACTCGACGGCGAGCGGCGTGCGCGGGCTGGAGTCGGGGGATTCCGTGCCGGCGCCGACGTAGCCTTCGTAGTTCAGGTAGTCGGGGTTGCCCATGGTGGCGCTCGCCTTCCACGACGAGCCCTCCGGTACCGGGACGGGCCGGGTGGTGCCGTCGGCGGACTCCGCCCGCAGGGCGGTGACGGAGAGCCGGTGGTGCTCGGTCCGCTGGGGCAGGGTCCATTCGGCCTTGATCCGGGTCAGGCGCAGCGGCCCGGCCGGGCCGGCTCCGGGGGCCCGGCCCGCCTCGGTGCCGAAGTCCGCCGGCAGGACGTGCGCTGTGCCGTCGGCGGGGACGTCGCCCAGGGCGAGGGTGTAGGGGATGCCGTAGCGGTCCGTGAACGTCGCCGACATGCGGGCGGTGACGCCGCTGCCGTCCGGCCGGCCGTCGGGGTCGGAGGTCTGCGTGCGGACGGTCAGGAGGAGGCGCGCCGTGTCGCGGGGCAGGGTGAATCCGGCGTCCCGTGGGGCGGTGTCCTGGGGGCGCAGGGTGCGCAGCACCTCCCGGAACGGCCGGTCGGTGAGGTCGTCGCGCAGGCCGGTCACCTTGGAGGCGGCGGTGGTGTCCAGGGTGAGCACCGTCGCCTCGCGGCCCTGGGGCAGCGGCGCGATGCCGCGGTTCGCGGGGGCCGCCGCGGCGACGCCGGGTATGTGGTCGTAGACGCCGCCCTGTCCGAACGGCGGTGTCGAGGTGCCGGTCACGCGGACGTCGGCGCCCACCGAGAAGTCCGCCTGGTCGCTCTGGGACCGCTCCCATGTGGCGCTCTCGCCCATCGCGAACATGCTGATCGACACCGCGAAGACCAGCAGCAGGGCGGGGCCCGCGCCGCGCCCGGTACGCCGCGCCAGCTGCCACCCGGCCAGCGCCGTGGGCAGGCCCGGCGAGCGGGCGGCCCGCCGCTCGCCGAGCCGGGCCACCAGCGGCAGCAGGCGCAGCGCCAGCACCGCGCCCGCCAGCAGGCACAGCGCGGGCGCCACCACCAGGACCGGGTCCACGCCCAGCGCGCCGGTGGTGTCGGTGGTCAGCGCGCCGGACCCGCCGCCGCGCCGCGACAGCTGCCAGTAGCCCAGGCCGGCCACGAGCAGCAGCGCGACGTCCGCCCCCGCCTGCACGGCACCCGGCAGTGCGCCCTTGCGGGTCCGTGCCTGCCGTTCGAGGGAGTAGGTGCCGGTGCGGCGCAGCGCCGGCGAGGCCACGGCCGCGCCGCAGGCGAGCGCCGCCGCCACGCCGGCCCACCAGGCCGTGGCGTACGGCACGTCCAGTCGCACGTCCGCCCGTGCCAGGGCCCCGCGCCCGGCGAGCAGCCGCACCAGCGGGCCGGCCAGGAGCGGTGCCGCCACGGCCGCGGGCAGCGCCAGCAGCAGCGCCTCGGCGGCGGCCAGGCCGGCGATGCGGCTCCGGGAACCGCCACGGGCCCGTAGCTGGGCGGTCTCCTCGGAGCGTTCGCCGGCGAGCAGGCCCGCGACGAGCATCAGCGCCAGACCGGCCAGGACGATCAGCTGCAGGACGCTGATGAGCAGGGTCGAGCGGCTGACGAGCAGGGTGCGGCCCAGGTCGTCGGCGAGCGCGGGCAGTTCGCTGCTCGCCGTCGTCTTCCCGTCCAGCTTCTTGTCGTCCAGCCGGTCCACCGTCCGGCGCACGTCCTGTCCGGCCCGGTCGAGCCGGGCGGCGGTCACGGTGGAGAAGTCCGCCCCGGCCGCCCACTGGACCTCGCCGGCCGGGACCGCGCCCGCCGTGAACGCCCGCGGGTCCACGAGCATCGGGCCGTAGGTGGTGAACGACAGCGTCCGTACCCCGCGGCCCTCCAGCGGGTCGAGCCGCCAGTACAGGGCGGCCGGGTCGGTGGGCCGGTACAGGCCGGTCAGCCGCACGCGCAGCGACGGCCCGCCGCGGCGGTCGGCGAGCGTGATCACCTCGCCCGGCTTCACACCGAGCGCCTTCGCGGCCGACTCGGGCAGCGCGACCGGCACCGGTCCCCCGGCCTCCGGCGCGTCGGGGAGGCTTCCGCCGACGACGGTCACCCGGGAGCGGTCGAACGTGGCGAGCAGGGTGAGGTCCGGGTTGTCCGACCGGGGCGCGCCCGCGGGGCGCAGGCTCTCGGGCAGTCCGTAGGCGCCCGAGCGGGTGCTGGCGGAGATCCGTACCGGCAGTCCGTCGTAGGCACCGGTGAGGGTCTTGCGCACCTGGGTGTCCAGGCGGGCGGCGTCCTGCCCCGTCACCTCGGACGTCACGTCGATCCGTGTCCTGGCCGCCGACGGCCCCTGCAGCGCGCGCCGCAGCCCCGCGTCCCCGACCGCGTCGTTGAACGCGGCCAGCGCGGTCACCGCGCAGGTGGTCAGGACGACAGACAGCAGTGCGGCGGCGAGCAGCAGCCGGTGCGCGCGCAGGCGCAGCAAGACGAAGCCCGGCACCATGCCCCCCGTTCTCGATGCCCGTAACAGTGTGTTGCGAGTGGTCGACCAGCTCACCGCGGAGCGGTGAGAGTGACACAGACTACGCCCATGTCATGACGTGATCGCACACGTGTCCCCAAGGCCACCCAACGGCGGGGTCACGAAATGCGGCCGGGCTGATCATCGCATCCCGGGGCCGCGTCCGGTACCACCGTGTGAACAGTGGCACATGGATTTCCCCTTATGCTGACCGGCATGAGTGAGGGACTGCTGGAACGGCGTGAGGGCCCGGCGGGCGACGGGGCGGCCTCCGAGGCGATGGTCGTGGTCGAGGAC